>NZ_DAITZW010000003.1:0-125287 GCF_036847465.1 Thermovirga lienii
TTATCTCTTTCACTTTACCAAAGTAGACGGAACGAAATATAGGCTCATCTACATTTACCTGAAACATTTATGTTGACAGTTGAGCCGTCCCTGCGTATAATGTTCGCCGTTATGTGGGGCGTTAGCTCAGCGGGAGAGCACTTGCATGGCATGCAAGGGGTCGGGGGTTCGAATCCCCCACGCTCCACCATTTTTATTGTCTTGTTCCCTTCTCCTGCTCCCCTAGTAGATGCGAAAGCGGCCTAATGGGTTATCTTTTAGTTGATTGTAGAGACTCGGTTTATGGTTTGTGGACACTCCATTTGTTTCCCTCAAAAGCGTAGGTTGGATGTATAATATTACGAAAGCAGCGAACCACTTCAATAGGATAAGAATAATCCTGTAACCAGGGAAAAGAAAGGAGCGAGAGAATTGGACCCTAAGGGAGTTCATTTCATAGTTGAAGCCTCAGGCTGTTCTCCTGTGATAGGAGAAGTAGATAGGATGCAGGAAATATTAGTTGAGTCTGCCAGGAGAGCCAATGCTCAGATATGGGCTGTGTCTTTCCACCGTTTTCCGCCGAATGGAGTTAGTGGAGTTGTGGTTATTAGTGAGTCTCATCTCTCTGTTCATACATGGCCCGAAGTGGGTTACGTAGCGTTGGATATCTATACCTGTGGTTCGGAAAGTCTTCCGGAGAAGGCCGTGGATTATGTGCTCGAGATGGTGGAAGCCAAGCATACTCATGTGACGGAGATAACTAGAGGTTTGGAGGACAACGGAGACCATGAATTTTACCATTCCCTTATAACATGGGAGGAAGTCCTGAAAGAAGATAAATAAGATTTGCTCCTTCGAAAAAAGAGTGTTGATTATGGCAGATGTGTTGATTCATGCCAAAAAAGTTGACGAAATTACAATGAAACAAATAGAAGACATAAGCCACCACCCCGTGGTGAAGGGGTTGGTGGCTATTATGCCTGATTGTCATGCAGGAGCGGGATGTGTGATAGGTTTCACTGGTAAGTTCGTAGGTGGGGTCATCCCCAACGTGGTTGGAGTGGATATTGGGTGCGGCGTTTCTGCGGTGTGCCTAAATGGGATTAAAAGAGATGATGTGAATTTCGGAGATCTTGACAGATACATAAGGGCAAAGATTCCTCTTGGGATGAAGCATCATAAGGACAAAAATGCTCTTGCCATTATGCGTAGAGAGTACCCTGCTCTCTACGAAGAGATGATAAGTTTGTCTGAAAAAGCGGAAACTGACTTTTATGGCGGCAAGATGGGGAAGAAAACCAAGATTCCCCCGTGGTCCCAATATGGTACCTTGGGGGGAGGTAACCACTTTATAGAGATAGACCAAGATCCTCAAACAAAAGAGTTGTACCTAGTGGTACATACAGGAAGCAGGCACTTTGGTTACGATGTGGCCAATTTCTTCCAAAGAGAAGCCAAAAAGTTCTGTAGGAAAAGGTCAGAGCATTTGCCCTCCGGCTTGGAGTATTTGCCTTTGGACGAGGGCGGAGCGGAATACATGAAGTGGCTTGTCGTGGCGCAAAGGTATGCGGAATTGAATCGCTTTACCATCTTGGCGATCATTTTGAGATACTGGGGTGAGATGTTACGCGAAGATAGACTAATTCAAAGCGTCCATAATTACATAAGCCAAAAAGACGGAATAGTAAGGAAGGGCGCCATTTCTGCTCATAAGGGTGAAAAGGTCATAATTCCTCTTAACATGGCAGAGGGTGTAGTGATCGGCTTGGGTAAGGGTAACGAATTGTTTAATTATTCTGCCCCCCATGGTGCAGGTCGGGCTTATGGCCGAAAAGAGATGAAAAGGATGCTTGAAAGGGGTCAGATAACCCTGGAAACTTTTAGGAAGAGCATGGAGGGAGTTTTTTCGACCTCAATAAGTAAAGACACAATCGATGAGGCTCCCATGGCATATAAAAATTGGGAGGACATACAGGAGGAGCTTCAAGAAACTGTCGATATAGAAAAAATATTGAAACCTGTTTACAACCTCAAAGCTCCTGAGTAGCTTCAAAATGCTGGAAGTTCCATTAAAAAAGCGGTGCTCCTAAAGGAACACCGCTTGATTTCTTGGTAGCCCCAACGGGATTCGAACCCGTGTTGCAGGACTGAGAACCCTGAGTCCTAGACCGCTAGACGATGGGGCCACTATTAGTTGGCTGGGGGACAGGGACTCGAACCCCGACTTCTTGATCCAGAGTCAAGCGTCCTGCCGATTAGACGATCCCCCAACTTGCGAAGCCATGACGTTAACTCGCCACGGCGCCGGTTATATTATCACGGCTTCGCACTTTATGCAAGTCCGTTTTGCACGTTTTGCTATAAAAATTTTCGTCTTGCCTTTAGACACGTTTTGACATGCTCTAATGGGCTTTTCGTGTTATAAAATATAAAGGCTTGGTAAGGATCATATGTCTGCGGGGGTGTTTTTTGTGATTAAGATAGAGTCAGCCGGATATAAAGAGCTCTTGAGCAAGAGGCCTTTAAATGTTCAGGCTGTATATTCAAATGAACCAGTTGCTTTGGTCAGTGGCAGAGACATAGCGGAAGCAGCGAAGCGGAAAGGCGCCATAGTACTTGCGGCTAACGTAAGAAACCCCCTTACCATAAAAGGGGTTTTGAAAGCAGCTAAGAAAAAACGAGCTGCCGTTTTGTTGGAACTAGCCAAATCAGAGGCAACCTACTGTGGTTGCACTTTTGAGAACGTTCCTGATTTTGCCGTTCAGTATTCCGCAGAGCTTGGACATGGGGTTGTATTTGGTCTGCACGTGGACCACTACGGAATTAAATCAAAGGAAGACCTTTTAAAAGCTATTTCCCATCTAGGCCGTATTGTGGAAAAGGGGTGGACTTCTGTCGCAGTTGACGCTTCCCATAACCCAGACTGGGAGAATTTTTGCTACACCCGAGATGTGGCAATGTCTGTGCCTCCATATTTGGGCCTTGAAGTAGAAGTGGGAGAAATCAAGGGGCCAGGAGAATTGACCACGGTTGAGGAAGCCCTTTTCCTGGTTGGGGGGCTTAACGCCTGGGGAATATTCCCAGATTATCTAGCCATATCCAATGGCAGCAAACACGGCACATACGATACAACTAAGGGAGAAAGGGAAGGCATAGATCTTGAAAGGACAAAAGAGGTAGCAGATGCTATATCCCAATTTGGTGTTTCCATAGCTCAGCATGGCATATCTGGTACTCCATTGGACAAAGTGTCCTTGTTCCCCAAGTACGGTATAAACAAGGGTAATGTAGGGACCCTTTGGCAAAACATAGTCTTTGGCCTGGTGATGGACCCAGAAACAGGTAACGCAATCACAGAAAACGGTGAGTTCGTCAAAGATCCAAACAGGGGAATACCTCAAGACCTGTGGCAGGAAATTGTAAAATGGGCTGATTCTCAAGGGTACTCTCGAAATGATGGCAACTACAAAAAAGCCAATAAGCCCTTCCATGATGCCATAATGTCCTTGCCTGAAAAGGTAAAAGAATCCATCGTGGAGGAAACTGCCGAGTGGGCTGAAAGGTTTATAGATTGCTTTAATTGCGAAGGAACAGCAGAACTGGTCCTTGAAATAATGTCGGAGAGGCAAGATCATAATTGCGCTCCCTGCAGGAAGGTGCTGTCTCATCGAAGTGATTACACACAGGAGAAAGCTCCTAACAGAAGAAAACTAGAAGGAAAGGATTATTCCGATTAATTTTTTGCGTTTTTTTCGGAGGTGAATTAATGGAGAAAAAAATCGGTAGGGGCAAAAAGAGGCGAAGGACCGCAAGGGATGGAGAGCTCCTTTTTGTCCCATTGGGAGGTCTTGGCCAAATAGGCCGCAACATGTTCGCCCTGGAGTATGAGGATGAGATGATGGTAGTAGATTGCGGTTTGATGTTCCCTGATGATGAGATGCTGGGGATAGATTTTGTCATTCCTGATGCCTCATACTTATTTGAACGGAAGGAAAAGATAAAAGGTCTCATCTTGACTCATGGTCACGAAGATCACATAGGTGCTTTGCCGTTCATCTTGCCCAAGCTGGATGTTCCTATATACGGGACAAAGCTAACGCTGGGGATGGTCGCAAACAAATTCTTGGATGTGGCTCCAGATTATCCGCTACAGATGAACGAGTTCAAGGCAGGAGATGTGTTCAAATTAGGTAAAAACTTTAAAGTTAAGACGATTTCTGTGTGTCATTCCATACCCGATGGTGTAGGCCTCGCCATAGAAACCCCTGTGGGCACAGTGGTACACACAGGAGATTTCAAGCTGGACCCCACGCCTGTGGACGGAAAGGAGACGGATTATGCAGCCTTTGCCGAGCTGGGTAAAAAAGGCGTACTGTTGATGCTGTCCGATTCCACTAATGTGGAAAGGAGCGGTTTTACTCCTTCAGAGCGTGTTATAGGGTCGACCCTGGAACGGCTTTTCCGCCAGTACAGGAACAAAAGGATCGTGATAGCAGCCTTCGCCAGCAACCTGCACAGGGCCCAACTGGTCTTCAACGCTGCAGCGGCCTTCAACAGGAAGGTTGCCCTTGTAGGCCGGAGCATGATTCAAAATGTTAGGCTGGCAAGGGAGCTTGGCTATATTACTGCTGAGGATGACCTTTTTGTGAAAGCCGAGGACATAGAGAAAATGCCTGCAAAGAAGATGGTGGTGTTCACCACAGGAAGCCAAGGTGAACCCTTTTCAGGGTTGGTGCTGATGAGTAAGGGCGAACATAGGCATATAACGTTGAACTCCAAGGATGTGGTAGCTGTCTTCGCCTCTCCCATTCCGGGAAATGAAAAGCTGGTTAGCAGGACCATAAATCAGCTTTTTTCCTGCGGTTGTGATGTGGTCTACGACAAGGACCAGCAAGTACATGTGTCTGGTCACGCATCAAGAGAGGAACTGAAGATGATGTTGAGCCTTGTGAAGCCCAGATATTTTGTGCCTGTCCACGGTGAGTACAGGCACTTGGTTAGGCACGCGAATGTTGCCCAGGAGATGGGCATACCTAAGAAAAATATTTTTTTGATGCAAAACGGTGATATCTTAAGAATTACCGCCCACAAGGCCAGCCTTAAAAAAGCTGCAGCGCCGGCAGAGGGTGTTCTGGTGGACGGTATGGCTATAGGTGAGATGCAAGGAAGTTTGTTGAAAGAAAGAAAAGACTTGTCCGAGGAAGGGGTGATGGTGGTCTCCGTAGTTCTTGATTATAAAGGGAGATTGTTAGCGGATCCTGTGATAGAGACCATGGGCTTCATCCATATAAAGGACGCCGTTGTTTTGCGAGAGGAGCTTTTAAAGGTCATTAAGATAGCTCTTGAAAGGGCAAGGGGTAAAAGACCGGGGGATAAAGATTATTTGTCCTCAATCCTGAAGAGTCGCATAAAAGAGTCTTTGAAAAGATTAGGTGTGGCCGCAAGGTCCTCTCCTGTAATTTTGCCACTAATTTCTGTCGTGGAAAGGTAATTATCTTCTAAATTCAGCAACCAGGAGGAGATTGTTTTGTCTACTAGTGTCATTTTCAACTTGCTTGGTGGTTTGGGGCTTTTCCTATATGGCATTAAGATTATGGGCGAGGCGCTACAGGATCTAGCTGGGGATCGGATGCGCAAGCTCATAGCAGCTTTGACCAGCACTCCTTTCAAAGGAGTTTTGGTGGGTACCTTGGTCACCATGCTAATTCAAAGCAGTAGTGCAACCACCGTCATGGCCACCAGCTTCGTGCATGCAGGGCTCATGACCCTTAAGCAGGCCATCGGTGTGATAATGGGGGCAGCAATAGGAACTACCATAACCGCGCAGATAATCGCCTTCAAGATTTCTGCTTTTGCAATGCCGCTTATAGGCGTAGGGATGGTCTTCGCTGTTTTTGGTAAGACGAAACGTCAAAAATATATAGGAAACGGCATAGTAGGGTTTGGTTTGCTTTTCGTGGGAATGAAAACCATGGAGCATGCCATGTATTTCTTGAGGGATCATCAAGGGTTGTTTTTGGCTTTCTCTCACAATCCCATCTTAGGGGTTATTGCCGGTACTGCGCTTACCATGGTTGTTCAGTCAAGCTCTGCTACTGTAGGTCTGACAATGGCCATGGCATCTCAGGGGCTTCTTCCATTGGAAGCTGCGATTCCCATCCTTTTTGGTGATAACATAGGAACCACGATAACTGCGGTATTGGCATCGTTGGGATTGAACAGGTCAGCCAAGCAAGCTGCGTTTGCTCACGTGTTCTTCAAAGTAATTGGTGTCGTCATATTTTTGAGCATATTACCTTTCTTCCTTAAGATTGTTGCAATGTCATCCCACGATATATCGAGGCAGATAGCTAATGCCCATACCATGTTCAACGTAATGAATACCATGATCTTTTTGCCTTTTACCGGGTTGTTTGAAAAATTTGTCAGGAAAGTGGTACCTGACACCGGGGAAGTCATGCAGATGGGACCTCGTTTTTTGGACCGTAACCTGATAACTGCTTCTCCCGTCGCTGCGGTAGAGGCAGTGAGGAAGGAAATGGTACGGTTGGGCCTTTTGGTTAAGGACATGTTGCAAGACGTCTTCAAGGCATTCATTGAGGAAGATGCCAAGGTAATAAATCAGGTGCTCCAAGCGGAAAGATGTGTCAACGAGCTCACTAGAGAAATAACGGCCTACTCTACTGAACTTATGCAGGAAGCCTTACCTCCAGTGCAATCTAAGTCGTTGTCTTTTTACGTCAACGGGATTGGGGATCTAGAGCGTATAGGTGACCACGCCGAGAACCTGATAGAGCTTTTTGAGTACAAGATTGAAAACAAAATTGTTTTCTCGGAGCAGGCCATAAAAGAATTCAAGGATATGATGAAAATAGTTTTGGATGCCGTTACCCTGTCCGTTGAAACCCTTGAAAACGTTGACTTGAGCAAGGTGGAAAAGGTCCTGTGGCTGGAAGTAGAGATAGACAAGATGGAAAGGCACCTGAGGAAACGACACATTGAGAGATTGAACGAGGGCGTATGTCAGCCTTCTGCTGCGGTTGTTTTCATGGATATACTTAGCAACCTGGAAAGGGTTGGAGACCATGCTCACAACGTCGCGCTGCTGGTTAAGGATATAGAGCAGGCCAGGAACGAGGAGTAAAATATGATCAAATCCGTTTTACTGGGAGCCCTACAGGGATTTACTGAGTTTTTGCCAGTATCAAGCTCTGGGCACCTAGTTTTGGCGCAGAGTCTCCTTGGCTTTGCTGAACATCCCTTACCATTCGATATATTGCTTCATATTGCTACAATGCTGGCAACGGTGTGCTTTTTTTATAAGTCCATCTGGGAAGCCTTGAAGGGATGGCTATGGGGGTTTACAAGGAGGGACCTTAGGGATTCGTGGGGCTGGAAGACAGGATGGGCGGTTATAGTTGGCAACGTCGCAACCGTTTTTGTGGCGCTCCTAATGAAAGACAAGGTGGCATATATGTTCCAGTCCCCTACATTTGTAGGTATAGCGCTCATCATAACGGGCTTGGTTTTGTGGTACGGATCCGGCAAGAAGGGAACACGTATAAAGCCTGACCTCAAATCTGGCTTTTTGTGTGGTTTAGCCCAGGGAATAGCTGTGATACCTGGAATTTCCAGATCCGGAATAACCATTGTAACGGCTTTAGTAAGGGGGTTTTCCCTGGAAGAGGCCTTTAGATTTTCTTTTATGCTCTCGCTGCCAGCAATAGGTGGTGCAGTCATATTGGAGATCTTGGATGCTGGTGCCATAGATGCTTTTGCTTCCAATCTTCCAAAGGGATGGATATGGGGAGTTTTGAGTGCTTTCCTCTGCGGTATGTTTGCTTTGGCCATTCTAAGAAGGGTAGTTATATTTGGCAAGTGGCGATATTTTTCGGTCTACTGTTTTGTTGTTGGTGTTTTAAGCCTTTTTGTCGGGATGAAAGGAGTTTGATGCTGTATGGCGAGTGGTCGTTCTGGCCGTTGGCTTATTTTCCTGTTGATGGTTATTTTGGGGACTTTTTTGGGCATTTTCCTGAGTAGGTTTGGTGTGCTTGCCAAGTATTTTAAAAATATAGTAGATGTTGGCTTTGATACTGGCTCGCTGGACCTGCTGTTTATAAATCTGCGATTTGCGCTCTCATTCAAGATAAACTTAGGCACCTTTATAGGAGCGTTGGCGGGCGTATGGTTCTTGAGATAAGGGATATGCATATAGTGTTGGCCTCTGGATCTCCTAGGAGAAAGGAACTTCTTCAAGGTCTAGGTTGGACCTTCTCTGTTGTTCCTTCGAACGTACCTGAAGATTTTCCTCCCGAGATGACCCCAGAAGAAGGAGCTGTGGATGTCGCCAGACGAAAAGCCGAGGATGTTGCTAGGAATTACCCTGATGCCTTAGTAATAGCAGCGGATACAGTAGTGGTTTTGGAGAACAGAGTTTTAGGAAAGCCCCAAAATAGGGAAGAGGCGTTCTCTATGTTGAGTCAACTTGCTGGGCGGCAGCACGTAGTAGTGACGGCCATCGCCTTGTGTTACAAGAACAGATGTCTAGTGGACGCTGAAAGGACAAAGGTCTGGTTCCGCTCCCTAACCAAGGAAGATATAGAATCTTATGTTGCCTTAGGAGAATCTTTTGATAAAGCTGGAGCTTACGGAATTCAAGATAGAGGAGCATTACTGGTGGAAAGAATAGAAGGTTGTTTTTATAACGTTATGGGTTTGCCTCTCTTTAGGTTAAGTAAGATGCTGGAAGAACTTGGTGTCTCTTTAGAAGCGCAGTGGAGGACTGGGTTATGAACAAAAGGATTTCGTTGTTTGCTTTATTGCTTCTTCTATCGGTTTTGGCTGCTGTACCAGGCCTTAAAAATCGCTTGGCCGTTGAAAGAACTCATAACACGGCTGGTATGGTCCTGGAAATCCAGGATATCGTGGGGATGGCATACGAATCGGGGAAAGCCTTTCCCCAGGTGATCTCAGAGCTTAGAGAGAAGGGGCTTTCTGCAATTGCTGTTAATGAGCTTACAGGAGAAGCTTTAACCCAAGGATACAGTCTATGTGGGTACGGGACAGCGTTGGATTTTGTCCCCAACCTCAGTTACCCTACGGCCTCAATGGCAGCGCTGATGTTGAACCAAGAGTTAGACCAAAAGATAAAGGCACTTATTCTAGAGTATTTGCGCAATAAATACCCAAAGACAGAAGTTTTGGATGTGCCAGGTGGAACTGTAGTGGTCCTTCCCTTTGATAGAACTTTGGCCTTTGATGCGGGGATAGTACCCGATTTTTCAGGCCTTTTGTTGGCTCAAGAGACAGGTCTGCCCATAGTTTACAGGCCCGGTTCCGCCCCAAAGGTCAAAAGTCATGACTTGGCTCGAGCATTAGATTGGCTTTTAGATAGGTTCCATGGTATCAAGGCTATTGTACCAGGAGGAGTAGTGGTAGCTGGATTTCCTGACGTTGATGCAGTAGCCGCAGTGTTGAGAAAACACTCCATTGCTGTTGCCGATATAGAGTTTTCTAGACAGATAGGCGCGAGTCAACTTGAAAGAGCTCTTTTCCCTATGATCTTACCTCTGCACAGTGTTACAAAGGAGGAGATTATAAGCAGGAGGCTCTCCAGGGATGTGCTTATAGATAGGTTCGTTAGGGCTGCAAGAGAGCGATCTGTCAGGTTGCTCTACCTTCGTCCCCCAGAGTTACTTTCTGTCTCCAGCCTGGACAGTACTGCTGGAGAGATGGAGAGGATAAAAAACAGGTTACAGAACTTGGGTATTAGCATAGATTGGCCTAGTACTTACCCGTTGATTAAAACTGGTTTGTTTTCATATTTCGCTTTAGCTTTAGTTGTTTATGCTCTTTCATGGCAGCTGTTACTTTGGTTTTTTGCAATAGAGGGTACGACCGTAAGTGGAAGGGCGGCTCTTTTGATCATTATCTTAGCTCTAATCTCTGCTCTTCCATTAAGCAAGGTTGGCTTGCTTTTAAGGGTTTATGGGGCAATTGCCGCAGCTTTTGGAGCCTTTGCAGGAGCTTACCTTGCTTTGGAGGAAGGGGACAGGCCTGTAACTAGAATACTACGGGGCTTTTTTGTTTCAGTAGCAGTGGGGCTTGTGATAGCTTCGGTTTTTGGGAATACATGGTATATGCTGAGAATGAGTGCTTTTTCGGGGGTAAAGCTGACACTGCTTGTCCCGCCTGTTTTGCTTTTGCTCTTGGATCTGAGAAGACGAATTCACCCCGAATCATTGAAAGAAGTCATGTCCAGGCCACCTCTTTGGGGAGAGATAGTTCTTTTTGCCCTTTTGGTGGTAGCTGCCGGAGTTATGCTCATAAGAAGTGGCAACGTTTCATTGGTTCCAGGCTGGGAGAAGGCCACAAGGGACCTTTTGGAAAAGGTCCTAATCGCGCGACCTAGGACGAAAGAGTTGTTGGTGGGATACCCTTGTTTGGCGATTTGGTATTATACAGTGCGATGTAATCTTTGGCCCAGGTATAGAGAAATATTTCGTCTTGGGGCGGTTTTGGCATTTGCTTCCATGATAAACACCTTTTGTCACTTCCATACTCATCTGTCTTTTACTTTACTGAGGGTTTTTAATGGTTTATGGGGAGGACTGTTGATAGGTATTTTGGCGATTGTGGCCATCAGGTTTTTGTTGTTACCTTTGTGGAAGCGTTGGGGAAGTTTATTGGTAGAATGAAAAGGATATTTAAAGTTGCCCTTTGTGGGTATTACGGTTTTGGAAATTTAGGTGATGAACTACTTGCGGAGGCCTTGGTTAAGCTCTTGGAGAAACAGGGGGTTGCAAGGAGCGAGATAGTTATTCTCTCTTCGGCCCCGGATCTTTACGAGAAAAGGTTTGGTATAAAATCAATACGACGAGATGATCCTGCAGCGCTGTGGGGCGTGTTTAGACGTACCGATAGCTTGTTGTTGGGCGGAGGTGGATTGTTTCAAGATGTGACCAGTTTCCGTTCTTGCCTGTACTATTGGGCTGTGGTAAGAATGGCCAAGCTAGCTGGTTGCAATGTTTGGGCTTTTGGAAACTCCATTGGACCTCTTAAAAGAAAGTTATCTGCATACCTGACTACAAGGGCTTACAAGGCATGTGATTTTGTGGCTGTAAGAGACCAGAAGGCTTTGACGTGGATAAGAGATAGGGGCATTGTAGGTTATAAGATTCCAGATCCTGTCATATATTTGTGGAACGAACGTATGCTTACTGCCTCTATGCCTATTGACAACAATAGGCTTTTGGTAAATTTTAGACCGTGGAATGGTGTTTTGGAAAGGCAGGGTGCCGAGGCGGTTAGTAGCTTTGCTAGAGAAAGAGGTTTAAGTGTAATTGGAGTTGCTCTCTCTGAGGAGGATAGGCTTTGTATGGAGGAAATCCATAGAGAGGGTATCATTGCCTTCCGAGAAATAAAGAGAATTGCTACGTTGGATGATGTTTTGGAAGTTATGGGGTCCGGCGAGATGGCAGTTGGAATGCGTCTTCACTTTTGTGTTTTATCTCTTATGTCGGGTTTTTCCCCTACTGCCATACCTTATGACCCAAAAGTAAGGGAGTTTGCCGCAGAATGGGGGTTGCCCATTTGGGAACGAGGAAGACCTCTTAGAGTTTTACCTAAGGAAGATGCTACAATAAGGAACAAGCTAGTGTCCGCAAAAGACAATATCGAAGCTTTAATGACTAAAGCTCTGAACCAAATGATAGGGTGAGTCCGAATGGAAAAAGAACGAGAAGACTTTCTTAAAAAAACGGCGCTGGAAATCAGAAAGGACGTAGTTAGAACTATAGGAGTTGCCAATGCTGCTCACTTGGCATCCTCTCTTTCCATAGTGGAGATACTAGTTTACTTATATTGGGAAGTAATGAAGTTTAACCCCCAAAAACCCTATTGGAAGGAACGGGATCGTTTTGTCTTCAGCAAAGGACACGCATGCCCAGCCCTCTACGCAGTCCTGGCGAGGTTGGGTTTTTTCGACAGAGAAGAGCTTTGGAGCTACAGGAGGCTTGGAGCTATGCTTCAGGGGCACCCTGAATACCGTAGGACTCCTGGGATAGATGCTCCTAGTGGGTCTCTGGGTATGGGGTTAGGCATCTCTGTGGGGATGGCTCTTTCTTTGAGGCTCAGGCGTTTGACTAGCAGAGTGTTTTGTTTGTTGGGGGATGGAGAATTCCAGGAAGGTGCTGTTTGGGAGTCTGTGATGAACGCAAACCACTACAAGCTCGACAACCTTATTGCGATCGTGGATGTCAATGGTTATCAAATGGAAGGAAAGACCGAGAGTATAAATAATTTGGAGCCGTTGCAGGATAAGCTGGAATCATTTGGATGGAAAGCCTACCAATGCGATGGGCATGACCTGAAGGAATTGGCGAGAGTCTTCAAGGCAGTTTTTGCCTGTAAGGGGGCACCCTGTGCAATACTTGCCAGGACCATTCCAGGCAAGGGATTGAAGAAGATAGAGGAGGGGGTTTTGAGCCCTACAGAGCCCATGTCTCGTCTTTTGATGGAGGAGGCCCTCAGGGAATTGGAGGAGCTGGATAGAACCTATTTCAGAGAAGGGGAAGAGCAAGGTGGATAGGAAGAGTACCCGCGATGGATTCGGCGAAGCCCTATGCGAGTTGGGGCGCATCAGAGACGACGTAGTTGTAGTGGACGCAGATGTTGCGACTTCAACACGCACTGAAGGTTTCAGAAAAGCTTTCAGCGAGAGGTTTTTCAACGTGGGGATAGCAGAGCAGGAGGCAGTGTTGGTTGCTTCCGGAATGGCTTTATGTGGTGAGCTTCCTTTTGTCAGCTCTTTCGCTGCATTCCTTACTACCAGAGCGTACGACCAGATACGGACTTGTATCGCCATGCCTAACTTGAACGTCAAGTTAGTAGGGACCCACGGAGGTATAACCGTGGGAGAAGATGGCATTACTCATCAAATGACCGAGGACATCGCCCTCATGAGGAGTCTTCCCAACATGAAAGTTTTTGTCGCATCGGATTTCAACTCAGCGAAGGCTTTGACTTTTCATTTGGCTGAAATAGAAGGGCCGGCATATTTGCGGGTGGGACGGGAACCCACACAAAAAATCTACGAAGCGGGAAACGACGATTTCCCCGTAGGAGAAGCCAAGCTGTTGAGGCCTGGAGATGGAGTAACCATATGTGCCTGTGGCATCATGGTCCCCGAGGCGCTAAAAGCAGCGGAGATCCTTGGCAGTCAGGGCATAAACGCAGAGGTTATGGATTGTTACTGCATTAAACCCCTTCCTAAACAACAAATTCTGGCATCTATAAGGAGGACAGGGTGTTGTGTGATCGCAGAGGAACACAACATTATTGGAGGATTAGGTGAAGCCGTTGCAAGAGTTGTAAGTGAGGAATATCCGGTACCTATAAGATTGGTTGGCGTGTCCGATAGATATGGGCAAAGTGGTACGGCAAGGGAGCTCCAGGAGTATTATGGGCTGACTTACAGAGAGATAGTAGGAGCCGCTGCGCAAGTTTGGGCTTTGAGAAGGAGGTAAGCATGGAGATAAAAATAGAAGGCGTGGTCAAGCAGTTTCCTCCTGATATACTGGCCCTTAGGAATATAACCATCACAATTCCCCAAGGAGACTTTGTTTACTTGGTAGGTCCAACAGGTTCGGGAAAGACTACGCTGATGCGCCTAATAACCAGGGAGGTCGTGCCCACCAAGGGTAGGGTCCTGGTAGGAGGAACGGACCTGAGAAAATTGGGCATGACGGATCTTGCGTACTATAGGAGAGAGATAGGAGTAGTGTTCCAAGATTTTCGTTTGTTGCCCCACCTTACCGCATACGAGAACCTCACTTTTGTCCAAGAAGCCATAGGAATGCCCAGAGACCTCATCGAGGAGAGGACGAACGAGATTTTGGATAAAATGGGCCTGTGGCGTAGGCGCTTTCTATACCCTGAACAACTTTCTGGAGGGGAGCAACAAAGGCTTGCCATAGCTAGAGCTACTATAAATTGTCCAAGCATATTATTGGCCGATGAACCTACTGGTAACCTGGATTTGCAGACTGCCGAGGAAATAATGAAAATATTGTTATCCATAAACGCTACGGGCACCACCCTGGTGGTGGCTACCCATAACCAATATATCGTGGATGAATTCAGGCAGAGGGTCATTAGTTTGAGAGGTGGGCGCATTATAAGAGATGAGAGAAAAGGAAGGTTCGAGATAGATGACGACTTTTAAATACATTCTCCGAGATGCGTTCCGACTTATGACGAGAAACGTTACTTTGAGTTTTTTGACTCTGGTTACGACGGTGGCAGTTTTTTTCTTGATCAGCTGCAGCATCTTGTTTGTAATGAACATTAGAAACATTGTGGCGGGTATAGAGAATAACCTCATGATTACTGCCTATGTTACCAAAGACAAATCTTCTGCACAGGCCGTGGCGGAAAAAATTGGCAATTTGGAATGCGTCGATTCAGTAAAGATAGTTACTCCTGATAAAGCTCTTGAAGAACTTAGAGCCAGGTTGGGCAACCAAGCCGATGTTGTGACCTTGCTAGACGACAATCCCCTTCCTCCGAGCGTAGAAATAAGGCTGAAAGATGCCAGTGCCGTTCCTGTTGTGGCCAGAGAGCTATTATCGATGGAGGAGGTTGAGGACATAGTGTACGCAGGAGAGTTGGCAAGAAGGTTGGAGACTCTGTCTGCGTTCGTGTCAAGGTTTTCCTTTGGGGTGCTTGTTATCGCCTTGGCCGTGGGGGCGTTGGTCGTTTTCAATACTATAAGAATAGGGGTATATGCGAGGAGAGAGGAAATCGAAATCATGCTGCTAATAGGTGCAACCCCGGGTTTTGTGGCATTCCCTTTCGTTCTACATGGATCCCTTATAAGCTCTTTTGGGGCTTTACTGGCAGGAGCAGGTGTGTATTTTTCATACGAGCGAGTTGTTAGTGCGTTGATGGCAAGCATGCCCTTTTTAAATTTTATGACTGACCAATCTGTAGTTATGGATTTATGGTTTTTATTGGTCGGTGGAGGTTTGACCGTGGGATGGATTTGCAGTTGGCTGGCCGTTTCCAAGTTTGTTAGGCGCGCTATGAAGCCTCGGTAGTTGGGGAGATCTTGGAAGATGAGTAAAAGAATAAGCCATGTGGCTTTATTGCTCTTAATAACTTTTTTGCTGCTTTTACCTTTGATGGGTATAACGCAAAAGGCTGTCTTTGCAGGCAGCTCCGCTATTGCTGATTTAGACACTTCAATAAAGGCCGAAGAGCAGCGTCTTGAAAGGATAAAAAAGCAGATAAGCTACCACGAACGTCAGGTTATCCAGGCCAGCAAGAGAGAGAAAAATATTCTAAAGGACCTTTCGCAGATAGGCCAAAAAATAGTTTTGCTGGAGCAACAGATAAGGCTTTTGAATTTGAGAGAAGAACGTACACAAATGAAGATTGAAGAGCTGACGAAGGAAATATCCAAGACTAACGGAAACATAGACAAAGGCAAGGAGATAGTGGCAAGAAGGTTGGTGGCTTTATATAAATATGGCAATGTGGCACAGTTCAATCTTATCCTGTCGGCTTCAAATGTCCATGAAGTTTTGAACAACGTTTTTATACTCAAGCGTATTTCCGAGCAGGATGAAAGATATATATTGGGACTTTTGGACTCTTCAAGACGCCTTGAAGAATCCAAAAAAGAACTAGAAAATCAAAAAGCGCTTTTGGCCAAACAAAAGGCCGAGCTGGAAGCTAAAAGAAGGGCCCTAAGGACGGCTCAGGCCCAGCGTGAACAGTTACTCAAGAGAATCTCCAATCGCAAGGAGCTGCACCTGAAGGCGGCCAAGGAATTACAGGATGCGCAGAAGGAGCTTGAAAACAAGATAAGAAATTTGATATTGAAGAAGAGACAACTTGCGGCCAGGAGTTCTCAAGTCCTCACTTACAAGGGAGGAAAGCTTAGATGGCCGGTGAGAGGTAAAGTTACCAGCACCTTTGGGGTAAGGGTACATCCTGTGTTCAAGACTAAAACAGCACATACTGGTTTGGATATACAAGCAAGGGAAGGTACGCCTGTAAGGGCTGCAGCCGAAGGGGAGGTTTTGTTCACGGGATGGCTCAATGGATATGGTCAAATAATTGTCTTGGATCATGGGAGCGACTTGACTACGGTTTATGCCCACCTTTCTAGAGTTTCGGTAACAGAAGGCAGCAAGGTAAAATCTGGCCAAGTGATCGGGAATGTGGGTAAAACTGGTTTGACTACAGGAGCTCACCTTCATTTCGAAGTAAGAGTGGACGGTAAAGCCGTTGATCCGATGAAGTATTTAAGAAGATAGAGTTAGGGAACGGGATTCTCAGAGAGGTGAACATAGAAGATGTGGAAGAGATTGCGAGATATCACAGCTGGAATAATCATTGGCGCCATTCTTGCAGGTGGGGTCCTGATAACTTTTGCGGGAGAGGGTAAGATATCGAAAAGTTCCGAGATAAGTGAACTCTTGCCGTTCAGTCCTTCTGAATTGTGGCTAATAAAGCAAGCCAGGATAATAATGGAAACTTACTTTGTTGAACCCCCGGAGAAGATAAAAGAAGAAGAGATTCTCTATGGAGCCATAAGGGGAATGATCAAGTCTTGGGGAGACCCATACAGCCGTTTCGTGGATCCCAAGGAACTAGAAAACGAAGAAATAGAGATGGAGGGAGAATATGGAGGATTAGGAATATATATAGCTCAGAGGGATGGCAGGACGTTGATCATAAGTCCAATAGAAGGAACTCCTGCTGAAAGAGCAGGAGTGAAGCCCATGGATGAGATCGTAAAGATCGGCGATGAAGTTATTTACGGTTGGGATCAGGACAAGGTTGTAAAAAACCTTAGAGGGGAGCCTGGGACGAAAGTCACTATATGGGTAAGAAGAGAGGGGCACGAGGACCTCATAAAGTTTGATATAACCAGGGAACTGATCCAGATACATACTGTAAGGCACGAAATGCTGGACGGTTATGGATACATAAGGATTATACAGTTCAATCAAAGGACTAAAAGCGAATTTTCCAGCGCCCTCAATGATGTTATAGAAAAAGGTGCAAAAGGGATTGTTTTGGATTTGAGGAACAACCCCGGAGGGCTTTTGGATGCCTGTATAAGTGTAGCAGACATGCTCATAGATGACGGAATAATAGTTAGCACCAGGGGGCGTTTCGAACGGGCTAATGAGGTCTATTATGCCACGCCAGGCAAAATGACGGATCTCCCGATCGTCGTTTTAGTGAACGAAGGTAGTGCTAGTGCATCAGAAATATTATCTGGTGCTTTGAAGGATCACAAAAGGGCCATAGTTATGGGGAAAAAGACCTTTGGTAAGGGATCAGTGCAGACCTTGTTTTATTTGCCGGATGCATCTGGAATTTTTGTTACAATAGCAAAATACTACACGCCTAACGGGACAGTTATAGACAAAATAGGCCTTGAGCCCAATATAGTCGTCGAAGGGGAGTTCGAGAAGGATCACGACAAAGATGTACAGCTTAAAAGGGCTATAGAGGAGCTTAGCAAGCTTGCCGTTGGCCAGGGAGTTAAAACCAATTAAATAGAAAGAAGGCTGGTTCTTATAAGCTTTCGGAGTAGATATAGTCTAATTTTATTAGTTTCTTCCATTATTTGTTTATTGATTAGTAGTGGTAGGATAGTGTATGCCAGTGATAAGCCAAAGGTGGCCATCGTCGTAGATGACTTTGGTTATTCTTTGCTTCAGGCAAGGAGAATCGCTAACATAGATTTGCCTTTGACGTGGGCAATAATTCCATATAAAACTCACAGTGCTGCGATAGCGGATATGGCTAGAAAACGAGGGATTCCTTTTATCGTTCATTTACCTATGCAGGCTTATTCGGATTCTGATAATGGGCCTTTTCTCGTAGGGGTGAACATGCCCTATACAAGGATTCGCCAGGTCGTCAGAAATGCCATATGGTCTTTGCCAGGTAGTTGGGGATTGAACAATCACAGGGGTTCAAGGGCCACTTCAGATAGAAGGGTCATGACGGCGGTGATAGATGAAGTAAAAGCGGAAGGCCTATTGTTTTTGGATAGCCGGACAAGTTCCAAATCTGTGGCGTTTGATGTAGCAAAGAGTGCTGGGGTTCCAAGCGCCAGAAACAGAGTGTTTATCGATGGAGATCCCGACATGGATGTTATGCAGGAGCGGTTTGCTCAACTTAAGAGCATAGCCATAAGGAGAGGCGGAGCTATAGGAATTTGTCATGTGAGGGAAAACACTATTGAGTTTTTGGAGACTATATACAAAAGTGCCCATTCTGATGTAGAATTTGTCACTGTGCCTGAATATCTGGAGAATTACCCTCTGGGCATAGAGGAGGAATAGTCGTGAGAGGAAAGATTGAAGCCTTATTAGGAGCCCAATGGGGCGACGAAGGAAAGGGAAGGGTTGTAGATGCCATTGCATCAAGGGTCGATGTCGTCGCAAGGTTTCAAGGAGGAGCTAACGCTGGTCATACAGTTATAGCTGAAGGCGAGAAGCATATATTTCACCTTTTGCCTTCAGGTATTTTGTTCCCGGGCAAGACGTGCATAATCGGTAACGGTGTAGTCGTGGATCCTGACCAGCTATTGGAAGAACTTGGTGAGCTTCAGAGAAAGCATAAAGACAGGGCTCGATTGATAATAAGCGGGGCTGCCCATGTGGTGATGCCTTACCATAAACTCCTCGACGGGATGGAAGAAAGGTTTAGAGGTGTAGGTAGGCGTATAGGAACTACGAAAAGGGGTATAGGTCCCTGTTATGTCGACAAGATCAGTAGATGTGGTATCAGGGTGGAGGATTTGTTGAACGAGGACGTGCTGCGGGAAAAGCTGGCTTATAACCTAGAGTTGAAGAATGTAATACTTTCGAAAGTATACAACGAAGAACCTTTGTCCTTTGGAAAGCTATTTGAACAGGCTAGAGAATGGGGTGAGAAGCTATCTCCCTTTGTTGGAGACTGCTCATTGGAGATAGAAAGGGCGCTACAACAGGGGAAAACGGTTTTGCTGGAGGGTGCGCAAGGAACCCTTCTGGACATTGATCATGGAACATATCCTTATGTCACCAGTTCCAACGCTACCATAGGAGGGGGACTAACGGGCTTAGGGATCGGCCCATCTTCTATTTCCAACGTCATAGGCGTAGCCAAGGCTTATTGCACCCGAGTGGGCTCTGGTCCTTTCCCTAGCGAAGCTGACGAGGAAACTGCCAATTGGCTGAGGGATCGTGGTGGCGAGTATGGTGCAACCACTGGCAGGCCAAGGCGGTGCGGTTGGCTTGACCTGGTTGCTCTGCGATATGCTGTCAGAGTGAATAGTATGACCATGTTGGCTCTTACAAAGCTCGATGTTTTATCCGGTCTGGAGAAAATCTACGTGTGCACTTCCTATATTACAGAGAAGGGAAAGACGGAGAACTTCTCCGGAGGTAGCGCCTTTCTTGAACAGGCTAAGCCAGTATACGAGGAATTGCCAGGGTGGCAGGAGGATATAGGAGAATGTAGGACCTTCGAGTCGCTACCCAAGGAAGCCAGAAAATACGTGGAGTTCATAGAAGAAGTGATAGGTATTCCTATTACGCTGATAGGTGTAGGAGCGGAAAGAGAGCAAGTAATAAAAAGAGGATTATAAGATAAATCCAAGCGATAAGCCCCAAAAAGCAAGAAAAGGAGAGGAAGATTACTCCCTCTCCTTTTTTTTTGCGAATGGTGGGCGACACAGGGTTCGAACCTGTGACCTCTTCCGTGTGAAGGAAGCGCTCTCCCACTGAGCTAGTCGCCCTTCGTGGGACATTATATACGGCAAAGGGCGTTTTTGCAACTTGGCATCGGAGAAGTCAGAATAATTATTAAAATTAAAATGCACCTTGCATCTAAGTTTGCTGTTGATGATTTTAAGGATGAATGTATAATGTATATTAAATGGGGGGTGGAGTGCAGGTTGTCTTTCATTGAGATACTAGAGAAAACAAAATTTTTTTGGGAGGAATATGGTTTTTCAACGTGGCAGTGGCAAGAGCTTGGGGGGGTTTACCGCAGGGTGACCTTCAAGAAGGATTCGCTAATGGGAGAAATTGCGAGGTATTACGCTGATGATTACGTAGTTTTCACTCATAACGGTTTGTCTTCTGCTCAGAAGATTCTAAGTCAGTGGAAGCCCATCCCCGACGTAATGACCCAAAGGGTGCTCATGGTAGTGAACGACCCATTACATGGTCATCAAAAGATTTTGCACAAAAGTTTCTTGTTTGGCTTTAGAGGATGGATAGATGTTTCTTTTTACTGCCCTGAGGGAGATGACGTGCATCGTAAATTTTCGGATCTGGCTGTTCTTGTGAGAAACGCTTTTAAAATCTACAATAAGGTGACATCTCAGGTAGAAGGGGGGAATGTCCAGTAAAGAAGGGGTTTTAAACAGGAATTTGCTAATATCAAATTTCGGGAGGTGTAAATTATGTATGCTGGCCTTTTTATAGGAGCGGTGGTCTTTTTTGCTCTATGTTACGTTTTTTACGGAAGGTTTCAGGCGCGTGTTTATGGCCTAAGCGACGACAACAAGCCGCCATCCGAGTTGTTCTTCGATGGAGTCGATTATGTTCCGGCTCACCCAGCGGTACTTTTGGGGCATCACTTTGCGTCCATTGCAGGAGCGGGCCCCATCGTTGGTCCCATAGCTGCAGCTAACCTTTTTGGATGGTTGCCTACTTACCTGTGGTGTTTGATTGGATCGGCTTTCTTGGGCGGAGTTCACGATATGGGAGCATTGGTGTCCTCCATGCGCCACAAGGGCTTATCTGTAGGTGAAGTTGTGGACAAGTGGATAGGGCGGAAAGGCAAAAGATTGTTCTTAACCTTTACTTGGCTTGCCTTGGTTTTGGTGGTCGCGGTTTTCTTGGAGCTTTCTGCAAGCACCTTTGCTGCAGATCCTGCCGTTGCTTTTTCTGGAACCCTCTACATTTTCATGGCCATGCTCTTTGGAGTGCTGATATATAAAAGAGGAGTATCCTTGAGCGTCGTGACCGTTGTCATGGTACCTGTAGTCATAGGTGCAGTATTCTTTGCCAGTGGTAATGAATGGGTTCAGACCACATTTGCTCTCTCCAAAAACACGTGGAGGCTCATTCTTACAGTCTACATATTCTTTGCTTCAGTTCTTCCTGTGTGGCTTCTTCTCCAGCCTAGGGATTACCTAGCTTCCTACATGCTTTATTTTTCTGTCTTGCTGGGCGCCATAGGTATGATATTTGGAAGCAAATTTGAAGTTAACCTTCCTGCCTTCAAGGGGGTGAATCCCGCTGAAGGTGTTTACCTTTGGCCCATGCTTTTCGTTATTGTGGCCTGCGGCGCTATCTCGGGCTTCCACTCCCTTGTGGGAAGTGGTACCACCTCTAAGCAGCTTCGTAGGGAAACGGATGCCAAGCTGGTAGGGTATGGCTCAATGCTCCTTGAAGGGGTTGTGGCGGTTATAGCTATCGGCACGGTAATGATGGCGGGGGGCATTTGAAGGGGGGACCCACCGTTACTTACGGGAAGGGCCTTGGACAATTCGCCTCATTGATAGGCATAAATCCGAAGGTTGGAACGTCCCTTGGTCTTTTGGCGCTCAATTCCTTCCTTTTGACCTCGTTGGATACGGCTACAAGACTTGCGAGATATCAGTTCCAGGAGTTTTTCGATATGAAGGTGAACCGCTATGTTGCTACAGCGGTGGGAGTCGTTTTTGCTTTGGCCCTTCTATACTACAAAACCGGTGGGGTTCCTGCGTGGAAGCTTATTTGGCCCGTATTCGGAGCCTCCAACCAGCTGGTTGCGGCGTTGGCCCTATTGGCTCTGGCGGTCTGGGTCAAGTTGGGTCTTAAGAAGAACAACGCCTTCGCCATGTATCCTTTCTTCTTCATGATTGCGACCACGATGGCGGCTCTTTTGTTCTTGATAAAGGCCAACATTAAGAATCCCCTTCTATCAGGGATATCCATACTGCTGATTATACTGGCTGTAATGCTGGTCAAGGAGGCGAAAGACGCACTGTCAGGTCACGGACCAAGCGCAAATGAAAGTGGCGCGGCGGAATAGTTAAGTACATACTGAGACTATAAATGGGCTGGTTGAAGTTTCAACCAGCCCATTATTGTTTCAAGATTCTATTGTCCGTTGTCTTTTGGACTTATTTTATTTTTGGAACGCTGAAGCTTTTACTGCCCCAAGGTTTTCCTTTGAGTGGTTCCCCCTCCACGAGTTCTACAAACCTGTTCAAGCACTTGGGGCATTTGAGACCTGTCGATACACTTTCTACTTCAAACTCGTGACCGCAATGGAGACATCTGAATTTTTTCATGGATCCAACACCTCCATTGTCCTCAGTGGTGTTTAACTAAACAGCTAAGCTAACCGTAGATATTATAATAAAAATTTTCTTCGTAAGTAAGTTCGTTCGTATTCACGTTATGATCTTTAGATTGTAAGCAAAGCAAAAATAAAGGCCTATGATTATCATCGCAGATCCTGTAACCGTTTTTGCCCAGGTTTGGATTCTCTGAAGTTGTTGCTCTGATTTTATGAAGGCCGATATACCTATGGACAAAGAGAGGGCCATTATGCTCACTGGCAAAGCACTTCCTAGACCGAATGTGGCCGGAAGTAATAGATAACTTTTCGCTCTCACTGCTAAGGGTACCAACCCGCCAAAGAATAAAGCTGCCGATACAGGACACAAAGCCAAAGCAAACAAAATGCCCATTAGGAAAGCGCTTTTTGGCCCTCCAACATAGAATTTGTACGCTTTCATCCTAGAGGTGATCTTCAAGGGAGGAATTTCAAGGAGGTCAAGAACAAAAACCCCTACGATTACCAGAATCGGACCTAGAAACATGTTCCCATGTTTTTGTAAAGCCATGGAGATTATGGATATATGAGAAGTACCTTGGGATATCAGGAAGCCCAAAAAAGTGAAGGTCGCTATCCTGCCTAGGGTATAGGATAGACCTGCCTTTAGAACTTCTCTGTGGTTAGTGCAATCTTTCTCAATGAACGAGAAGGCGGCAAGATTGGAGGCAAAAGGGCAGGGGCTTATGGATGCCAATATACCTAGCCACAAAGCAGAAAATACCTGAACTATGCCCTCCATTATGAACACCCTCCTAAGAACTCAATAATTTGATTTTTTATGTATTTTTTTAAATGTTCTCTGTTCGACGCAAGTTCCCATACATCGTCGAGGCGCCTCCAGTCTTGCAGGTCTGACGGATTTTGAAGGACCACAGTTGTCGAAAAAAGGCCGTATTGAGTGATATACTTTGCGTTTTCGCCCTCTTCAATGTTGATTTCTTCCCATACAATGTTTAAGTTGTTGGGGCATGTTTTTTTGATTTCGTTGATGGCTTCAATGGCTGATGCCTTTATTACATCGCAGGTGGGACATTTGCCATTGCCGTAAAAGAAATATATTTTTGCCGAAGGGCCAATATTTTCTTGCAGATGATCAAAGGAGGAACTCATTTTTGTGGTGGTATCACTTCCATTGTAGAGAGAGTTGTATAAGTCTATTCCTGCATTAAACATGCAGAACAGAGCGAATAAAACTAAAACCAAACCCGTTGATCTTTTTATGTTCATGAAGTCATCACCTATTCTTATCTAATTTGAGTGATAATACCATTCATGGTATCATCATACTTGATTATAGGCTTATTCTCAAGCTTTTGTGGAGGGTGTCTTAGATGGATGATGCTTCTATGAATTCTATAAATGGGGTTTCAAATAAGAAAGAGCCGAAAGAAGTGAAACTTTCTTTTAAAGTTTTAGGTATGACTTGTGCTACCTGCGCCAAGAACGTAGAGAGGGCGCTGAAAAAGGTAGAGGGTGTTCATTTTGCTGCAGTCAATCTAGCCACTGAGACTGCTTTTGTCGTCGCAGAAGAAGGTGTAACCTTTGAAGCAATAAAAGGGGCTGTAGTAAAGGTCGGTTATGATGCCACTCAAGAATCTTCGGAGAATGTGGAACAAAAACGCTATCTTGAGACGCGCAGGGCTCTTTTTTGGTCTTTAGCTATCACTTTGCCCCTTTCTGTAGCTATGATATTCCATATGTTAGGTTTTCATATCTCCCGTTTTGAGGTTATAGAGTTCCTAGCTGGTGGTGTAGTCATATTCTATGCTGGAAGAGGCACTATAAAAGGAGCGTGGATCGCTCTTTCTCATTTCCATACCAATATGGATGTGCTGATTTTCCTAGGGGCCACAGCTTCATGGATTACCTCTGCATTAGCAATGATAGGTGTTCCTATAGTTTCTTTTGGTGCCATTGGAGCCATGATAGTTGCCCTCCATATTACGGGGCGATACATAGAATCCAGACTGCGTGATAAGGCTACCAAGGAGATTCGTGCCCTAATGAAGCTTCAAGCAAGGGAAGCCAGGGTTATAGTGGATGGAGAAGAAGTAATGGTACCTATGGACGCAGTTAAGGAGGGGTTCGTTGTTCTGGTTAAACCTGGGGAGCGGATCCCGGTGGATGGTATCATAGAAGAAGGAGTCACCTCTGTAGATGAATCGATGATAACTGGCGAACCAATTCCTGTCCCCAAGACCAAAGGCTCATCTGTGACAGGTGGGAGCTTCAATCTTACCGGTCCAATAAAGGTAGTGGTTACGAAAGTGGGGGAGGACACGTTCTTGTCAAAGATGATAGAACTCGTTCAGGATGCCCAGGGTGCGAAAATTCCTCTCCAGGCGCTGGCCGATAGAATAACTTTGTTTTTTGTTCCCACGATCGTTTTTTTGGCTTTGTTGGCGTCTTTTATTTGGTACTTTAACGTCGATACCTTATATGCACATGTTTCCAGGTTAAGCCATGTTTTTCCTTGGATTGCTGTGCCTAAGGACCCTATGTCCTCTGCTGTCTTTGTGCTGGTCGCTACGCTGGTTATAGCTTGTCCTTGTGCCCTGGGACTTGCTACTCCTATGGCATTGGTGGCGTCGGCAGGCGAGGCTTATAAATTGGGGCTTATAATAAGGAACGCTGAGGCCATACAGACTACTAAGGATGTTGGAGTGGTGGTGCTCGACAAAACGGGGACCCTTACGGAGGGAAGGCCTGCGGTTACATATCACACTGTGCCAGAAGAAGAGATAGATGTGGTGGCATCTGCAGAAAAACAGTCTAACCATCCATTGGCTAAAGCCATCGCTGCTCTAGGGGAAAGAGACGTTAAGTTGGAAAATTTGGAGGAAAAAGCGGGAGAGGGGATATTTTTCGAATACGAAGGAAGTAGCTACAGAGTGGGTAAACCTGAGGATGCTGATAGTTACACAAAATTTCTAAAAGAAGGGAAAACTGTTGTAGAGGTCCATAAAAACGGCAACCTGATAGGTTTCATGGTGATAGAAGATCCGATAAGGGAAGACTCAAGGCAAGCAGTGAAGAAACTTTTGGATGAGGGTATAACCATAGTTATGGCAACAGGAGATAACCCCGTAACAGCTCAAGCTGTTGCTAGTAAACTTGGCATAAGAGAAGTTAAAGCTGGAGTCCATCCCAAGGAAAAGCTAGATATAATTAGGTCCTGGCAAAGAACGGGGAAAAAGGTAATGATGGTAGGAGATGGAATGAACGATGCAGCTGCCCTGAAGGGAGCGGATGTAGGTGTGGCTATAGGATCTGGAACCGATCTTGCCATAGACAACGCTGATATTGTCATAGTGAAGGGCGGTTTGTCTAAAGTTGCAAAGGCAATTTTGCTCTCTAGAAGTACATTTAAAATAATAGGGCAAAATCTTTTCTGGGCATTTTTATATAATACAATAGCCATCCCCATGGCGATGGCAGGTTTGCTTCACCCAGCAATTGCTGAGGCAGCCATGGCCTTGAGTTCCATCTCTGTGGTTATTAATTCGTTGAGAATAAAGGGGGAAGGAAGATATGACTAAGACGGTTTTTGTTGTTCCAGACATGTCCTGCGAGCACTGCGTTAGGCGCATTACACAGGTCCTCAGTGATGCTGGCTACGGGGACGTAGAGGTTTTGCTATCGGAGAAGTTAGTAAAGGTGTCAACCGACAAGCCAGAGGAAGTAATGGAGATCTTGGAGGATGCTGGTTATCCAGCAAGCATAAAAGGTTAGGGGGAAAGTGTAGTTTTGTCAGTTGTTCCAATGTAATGTAAGGATTCGCTTCCACTGGATGCTTTGGAGAGCTTCTCTGGTTGGTGGCATACCTGAAGCGAGGTTTTTGAAATCATTGATCAAGTAGGAATACGCTTCTCTACGCTTCGGGTATTGTTCAGAATTTGCCACTAGTTCAGCTATTTTAAGTATTTGTCTGTAGGCCTCAGGTTGGGGTACGAACTTGGGGCCGTTATTGGTTAGCTTGATGGTGCAGATGAAAGTCAGGGTTTTAGCTCCTCCAAAAGGAGGCAATCCATCATATCCGGGTAATTGGGGCAGAATGTAGGGGAGGACACCTTCTGGGAGATTTAAGCTTACCGGCAAGGTGTCCCAAAGGGTGCTTGCTACAGGGCAAATATCTACCCATATAGTTTTCTGACGACTTGAGTATCCGACCCACATCTGAAGTCCTCTCTGTTTGTTGTTGGGATTCCTGAAAGTCAGTACCCAAAGGATATCTTTTATCATATCTTTGTCCATATCAAACCTTGTGTATCTTTGGCCTACCAATAGGCTTCCCTCTAAGGGAAGGAGTTTTTGGATTCCTGCAGGACTTCGCAGGTGGGCAGATTCTACTAGTCCCCTTGAAAACTTTGCCACGATGAAAAAGGGAGAGCTAGGGAGAGATAGTATTTTCGTGTAGGCCGCAACCGGAGAACTTTTTAAAGCAAAAAGCAACATGAATATTATAAAAATAATAAACCCTTTCTTGATGGCAATACGCATTTTAACTCTCCTAGTAATCTTAAAAAGTCATAGCTCTGTTATCCTCAAAATGCCGCTATTATTGGACTCGCTGGACATTTCTTCTACCGTCTTTTTTAAAGTGGGGTGTGTCCATTTGGGGGATATTTGATTTAGTGGTATCAACACGAAAGGCCTTTCGTGCATGTGGGGATGAGGTATTTTTAAACTAGGCTCGTTGATAATCTGTTCGTCGTAAAAGACGATATCTAAATCTATCTCTCTGGGCCCCCATTTGAATCTTTGAATTCTGCCTATCTGTTTTTCTATTCTTTTAAGTTTTTCTAAAAGGGTGAGGGGTGATATGTCCGTCTCAATTAGTATACAGGCGTTGAGGAACCTAGGCTGGTTGGTAACCCCGAAAGGAGGAGTTTCAAAAACATCGCTAGTCTTTATAATATTGATCCCTTCACTTTTTATAAGTAAAACGGCTTTCCTCAGTGAACTTAGCCTGTTCCCTAGATTGCTACCCATGCTTATGGCTACGAGGCTCACCTATTTGACCTCCTTTATTGCGTTTATCATTCTTACGACGTCGTAGTTTTCCCTAACGTCGTGGACCCTAACGATAGGCACATCCTGCCAAGCACATAGGGCAGTTATCGCCAATGTGCCTTGTAGACGGTCTTTGGGATCGTCTTTTTTCAGTACTGCACCTATGGTGCTTTTTCGGGAGTGGCCTATGAGTATGGGACGACCTAAACCAGCAAAAGCCTTTAAGTTTTTTAATATCATTAAATTATGATCTTTTGTTTTACCAAAGCCCAGCCCAGGATCTAATATTATTTTGTTGGTATCTACACCTGCTTTGTGAGCTGCGTCCATTCGTTCCTTGAAGAAGTCAAGGAGTTCGCCAAGAAGGTTATTGTAGTGAGGATTAAGCTGCATAGTTTTGGGAGTACCCTTCATATGCATAAGAATTATCGGCGCCTTTTCCTGGGCTGCAACGCGCAGGATCTCAGGGTCCAAGATGCCTGCCGAGATATCGTTGATTATGTCCGCTCCTTCTCCGAGTGCAGCTTTTGCTATCTCGGATTTTGTTGTATCTACGGATATGGGCAGGTCGAAACCTTCCTTACGGAGTCTTTGTATGACAGGTAGAAGCCTTTCTTTCTCCGTTTCCGCTGGTACTGGTTCAGAACCGGGGCGGGATGATTCTGCCCCTATGTCAAGGATTATGGCTCCTTGCTCCTTCATTTCAAATGCTCTTTTTACGCATTCATCCAGCTCCATCGCACGGCTAGTGGAGTAGAAGGAGTCCGGTGTAATGTTAAGTATACCCATGATCTGGGTATTGTCGTTCAGTTCTATGCTCTTCCCGCTACCCAAGACGATGTTCCAACCCTTAATCGCTAAATTCTGAAAAAATTTTTCAAGCTCGCCCTTGATTTTCTCAAGTCCCCAATATGGCATGGCCTCCAGCTTTTTCGCCAGTTTTTCCAGGGAGCTTATTGTTCCCAAAAGTACTACGTCGCTTTTATCGATGGTTCCTTGTATTACGTTCCTGTGAACGATGGCGTCTCCGCCCCGGGACAGCATCTCCTGTTTTAACGCATTGGCAGCCCTGTAATCTACGTCCCTCAAAAAAATGGCATAGGTGTCCTTTTTTGCGCGGAAATAGGGAAAAGACCTTTTGTCTGCGTTGATTTTTTCTAGGATATCTACGAGGTCTTTGTCGGATCTTATGTTGATCAAGTATGGAAGCACTGCGAATCCCCCCATGTTAGTTCATTCTTAATGAATGATATGGTAGGCGAGAAGTGTAGTCAAGGAAGGGGATAGGAAAAACTTGTCCCCTTCCTTGAAAGCGTGATATTAATCAATTTATTCCATAACGAAACATAATTCCCATGTAGGGATCATCAGGTGGATTATGAGAGGGGCTGTGGATATGGAAATGCCCTATAAGCTCTGGTATGGTTTCGTGTCTTACAATCATGTCTAGGAATCTTTCCACTGTGGATAAAGGGCTTTCTCCATCAAGGATTATTTGAAAACCGAGGATTTGTCCCTTCTTGATGGAATCTGCGGGCTCAGTGGAGAAGATGATTTTCCATTGTCCGCTCTTGCCTTCTGGCATAGCGGGTTCTCTTGTCCTTACTGGCATAACTATGGCTGCCGCTTTCATGCCTAAAGATGCTGCTAATTCCTCCGTTAGGCCTACACTTCCCCAGTGAAGGTCAAAGATGGTAGATACCCCCCAAGAAGTTGCAGGTGGGTGCTCTGTGGGTTTGCCGGCTATATTGAGAGCAGCTATTAGGGCTTGCCTCATGGCTAAAGTGCCTATGAGAGGTAAATATGTTTTTCTGCTGACGGTATTTTCTATTTGGGTTGCGTCTCCGATGGCATAAATATTGGGAATGTTAGTTTGCATATATTTGTTTACCACTATGCCTTTTTCTACTTTTATACCTATCTTTGCTGCCAACCTAGTATCTGGTCTTACTCCTGTGGCGAAAACAACTCCAGAAGCCTCAAGCGTTGTTCCGTCGTTCAAAGTTAAAGAACCGTTATGATATGATGTGGCTTGTTTCTCTGTTATAACCTTTATTCCTCTTTCTTCTATCCTTTTCTCTAACAACTTTGCCATATCTTTATCTAGGGCAGGTGTGAGGTGAGGTAAAGCTTCAACTATAGTTACTGTTAGGCCTCGGTCTGCTAGAGCCTCCGCAACTTCAAGGCCAATAGCTCCACTTCCTATGATGATTGCGCTTTGAGCCTCTTGGGCAAACTTATCTAATGCCCTTGCATCATTGGCTGTTCTCATTACATAAATGCCTTTGGCTAGGGATGCTTTAGGGACAAATTGATTCCCAACGCATACCACTTCTCCAGAAAAGTCTTCGTTATCAATTCGATGGTCACAAGACATAAGGACGCCCTCTATTGGTGGGATCCATGGTACAGCACCTGTAGCTAGTATGACGTTATCGTAGGATACGTGCATATACTCAGATGCTTGCGTTTTGATAGTAGCAACTTTTTCCTCCGTGTTAATGGATATTACACTACCGATTATTGTGTTTTGCACTATATCCCTTGGCAGCCTTGGAGATTTTGAAATATCTACAACTGCATCTTCCGGTCCTCCGGGTATCAGTCGTCTTCCCACTCCGTATGGAAGGCTGCAGACTACGGTTGGTTCCAGGTTCATTACTAGCATTGATTTTTTTTTGTCCAAGCGATGTAAGGCAGCATAAGCAGTCCTTCCTCCAGGTCCTCCTCCTATTATCAGAGTTTCTACTTTTTTGGTTGTTTCCACTAAAATTCCCCCTCGTTAGCAATACTTTGGTGTAATTATTATACCCCTAAAGGTATAAGTCAAGGGGATTATTCCCATTCGCTGATGAAGTTCTTTAAATGTCGTGTTTGGTTTAGCAAGATTAGACAGTAACCTTTTTGTGGATCATGGGTAAGAACTGAGTAGGAAGCGGTATCCACGTGAATCTTCCAAAAATAGGGTTCTGGAATCCCTAATGCTCCCGCTATTAGGGGCTTTAGCACTGCCCGATGGGTAACTATTGCGAACGTAGAACCTTGGTGGACCTTTATTAAATGGTTGAGGTTGGCGAAGGCCCTTCTCTGGACGTCCGAGATGGTTTCTGCACCCTGTAGCCTAAGGCGTTCTGGATTTCTAAGCCATAAATTCCATTCCTCGGGGAATTCTTCTTTTATCTCTCTTTTGGGTCTTCCCTCCCACGGACCCAGTGAAATATTATTGAAGCCATTTCTTATCTCTGTAGGGATGTTGGTAACTGATGATATGGTTTGAGCTGTTTCCAATGCCCTGGACAGGGGGCTGGAATATATCTTATCCAGCTTGAAGTTTTGGGCAATCTCATGTGCTATGGCCTTGGCCTGAGATTTCCCGTTATCGTTCAAAGGAAAATCATATCTTCCCCTGAATAAGCCCTCTCTATTGCCCTTGCATTCGCCATGCCTTATGAGAATGACGGTGGTTTTGTAGTGATCTGATCCCATCTTTAACCTTCCTTTCTCTTTGCAGTCAATTAAGAATAATATATCACTTGTACTTAAAATATAGTTGACAACGATTGTGCTCGTTGATAATCTACGTTTCGGTGGAGGCTTATTTAGCACTCACTAAAAGGGAGTGCTAATAACGCAAAAGTGAAGACGGAGGTGACAAACTATGCTGACAGAACGACAGCTAGAAATAGTGCTTGCTGTTGTATATGAGTACATAAAAACCGGAGAGCCTGTGGGTTCTAGAACTTTGGCGAAACGGTATCTCAGAGGGCGCAGCGCTGCAACCATAAGGAATGAGATGGCAGATTTGGAGGAGATGGATTTTCTGTATCAACCTCACACGTCTGCGGGGCGACTTCCTACCCCCAAAGCATTCAGGGTGTATGTGGATGCCATATTGAGAAGGCAAAGAAACCCTGGTGAGGAATATAAATACTGGGTTCAGGAGCTCAAAAAGAAAAGGGATGACCTTGAGTCGGCTCTGAGATATGCCACAAAGCTTCTCGGAGACCTGACAAAGTGTGTAGGAGTAGCGGCTGTGGGGCCAGCAGATGAGGCAGTTCTTCAAAAGGTGGAATTCGTAAAGGTGGCTGAGCGAACTGCCCTCTTGATCGTTATATTGAAAGGTGGGCTTTTGCATCATAAGGTGATTCAGCTTCCTCAGGATATGGATCAGGAGATTCTTGATGAATTATCCCATAGGATAACCACAGTAGCTTCGGGAAAACCGTGGAGGAAAGTAAGGGATGCTTTGCTTCAATATGTATTGCATGGGCTTCAATCTTACGCAGAAAACTGCAAAGCAGCCCTCAAAGAGGTGGATATACTACTTTTAAAGGATTCGTACCACCTCTTCACGGGTGGGAAACATAATATATTGAGTGTTCCTGATTTCGCTGATTTAAGTAGGCTTCAGGTTATAATGACTCTTTTAGAGGAAGAATCATCTATCGTTGAGCTCGTGCAGAAGTTCTCTCCGGATAGGGGACTCTCCGTCATGATAGGTAAGGAGGATCCAGCCTTCCCTATAGAGGATTGTTCGGTGATAATGGCTTCCAATGTGAAGGATGGCAAAAAGACCGTTCTTGGGTTGATTGGTCCAGTTCGGATGGATTATGAGCATTCCATATCTGTTTTGGAAACTATTTTGGGTGGTATATCAACAGATGTGGAAGAGGAGGGGGATAAGTGATGAGTAAAGAAAGAAAGGATAAAGCAATGAATAAAGAACTAGAAAACCAGAAAAACGAGGGTTCTTCCCCTAAGGAGGACCAAAAGGCACATGAAAATGTAGAGCCTGCAGAAGGAAGTATCCCTTCGGTGGAGGCTCTAATGGAGGAAATAGGCAAACTTAAAACGCTCATGGAAAAGCTGGAGGAAGAAAATGCCCAGCTGAAGGAAGCCGCTATGAGGGTTACCGCTGATTTTTATAACTATAGGCAAAGAATTGAGAAGGAAAAGGAGAGGTTGAATGCCCTTGCGGCGGAAAAAGCAATAAAAGAACTATTGCCAGTACTGGATAATTTGGATATGGCCCTTTCGTCCAGTTGCGGAGATGACAGCGAAAAGATACGAAGTGGAGTGGAAATAATAAGAAAACAGTTTTTGGATGTTTTGTGCAAATTGGGCTTGGAACCCATAGATGCGGTAGGAAAGGATTTTGACCCCTCAATGCATGAGGCCTTGGCTATTGAGGAGGTAGAACCAGAACGAGATGGTAAGGTCCTGGAGGAGTACCAAAAGGGATTTATTTTGGGAGGTAAGGTTTTACGAGCATCCAAGGTCAAGGTGGGTAAATCTGAATCTAAGGTAGACGAAAAAGAAGAACAGAATTAAGAAAGAGGTGACCCTTTTGAGCAAAGTTATAGGTATCGACTTGGGAACCACGAACAGCTGTGTTGCTGTAAAGGAAGGAGACAATATAACGGTAATACCAAACGCAGAAGGCGGCAGAACTACGCCTTCCGTGGTGGCCTTTACTAAAGAGAAAGAGATCCTGGTGGGGCAGCTTGCTAAAAGGCAAGCCATAGTTAATCCGGAGAGGACCATAATATCCATCAAGAGGCATATGGGGACTGACCACAAGGTGGATATCGAGGAGAAAAGCTACACGCCTCAGGAAATATCTGCGATGATTCTTCAAAAACTCAAAAGAGATGCAGAGGCATATCTTGGGGAAAAGGTCACAAAAGCGGTAATTACTGTTCCTGCATACTTTACTGACTCTCAGCGTCAGGCTACAAAGGATGCGGGAAAGATAGCCGGTTTGGAGGTTTTGAGAATAATAAACGAACCAACGGCGGCCGCTTTGGCTTATGGGATGGACAAGAGTGGAGATCATAAGGTCCTGGTGTTCGATTTGGGAGGCGGGACCTTTGATGTCTCGATTTTGGACGTGGGGCTGGATGACGGGGTAATTGAAGTGTTGGCAACCGCTGGTGACAATCACCTAGGTGGAGATGATTGGGACCAAAGGATAATTGATTGGATGGTTTCAGAGTTCAGGAGAACAGAAGGGGTAGACCTTTCCAGAGATAAAATGGCCATGCAGAGGCTGAAGGAAGCTGCAGAAAAAGCCAAGTGCGAGCTTTCTTCGATGACTGAAACTACTATTTCTCTGCCCTTTATAACGGCCGATGCCAGCGGCCCAAAGCATTTGGAGATGACGTTGACCAGGGCAAAGTTTGAGGAGATGACCAGAGATTTGCTGGATAGAGTCGTAGGTCCAGTGAGGAGAGCTATAGAAGACTCTGGTCTCTCTACGCAAGATATAGATAAGATCCTTCTCGTCGGTGGTTCTACTAGGATGCCCATGGTCCAGAAGAAGATAGTGGAGATGCTGGGCAAAGAGCCTACTAAGGGCATAAATCCCGACGAATGCGTGGCAGTGGGGGCGGCCATACAAGGGGCCATACTTTCGGGGGAACATAAGGACATAGTGCTAGTTGACGTTACCCCTCTGTCTTTGGGAATAGAGACCTTGGGAGGCGTATTTACCAAGATAATAGAGCGAAATACGGCCATACCGGTTTCTAGAAGTCAGGTGTTTTCTACGGCGTCCGACAATCAAACGCAGGTAGAGATTCATGTTTTGCAAGGGGAGCGTCCTATGGCTGCAGATAATGTAACCCTAGGCAAATTCATACTGGATGGCATACCGCCTGCGCCCCGAGGAATTCCCCAGATAGAGGTTACGTTTGATATAGACGCAAATGGCATACTTAAAGTAAGTGCAAAGGACAAAGGAACCAACAGAGAGCAGCATATAAGAATAGAATCTTCCAACCTGAAGGAAGAGGAAATAGAGCGCATGAGAAAAGAAGCAGAGGAAAATGAAGAAAAAGACAGACAGAGGAAGGAATTGGCTGAAGCCAGAAATGAAGCAGATTCCGTGGCTTATTCAGCAGAGAAGGCCCTGAAAGATTTTAGGGAAAAATTTACTGAAGAAGAGATAAAAAGGCTGGAAACCGAGCTGGATAATTTGAAAGAGAAGGCTAAAGGAGAAAACATAGGGGCTATAAAAGAGGCTAGCAAAAAGTTGATGAGTTTAGTGCATGAGCTTTCTGCAAAGATTTACAATCAAAGCGGAAGTAGAGATGATGGGTTTGCAGAAGGACATACTGAAGGGCAATCACACGAAGACACTATGGATGCTGAATTTAACGAAGAACATAGTGCGTAAGACGAGAGGTGACGAATAGTGGGCGCCTTTGGAGAACATAAAGATCTTTACGAAATATTGGGAGTATCAAGAAGCGCCACTCAAGATGAAATCAAGAAAGCTTACAGGCGCCTAGCCAGAAAGTATCATCCTGATGTTAACCCAGGGGACAAGGAAGCTGAGCAGCGATTCAAGGAGATCAATGCCGCATACGAGGTTTTGAGTGATCCTCAGAGAAGGCAGCAGTATGATCAGTTTGGGACCTTGGATGGTACCCCTGGTAGTTCAGGACCCTTCGGCGGTTTTGGAGGGTTTGGTGACATCTTTGGCGACATATTTGACTCTATATTTGGAAATTTTGGAGGTACTTCCCAAGGGCCTGTGAAAGGACAGGACATTGAGATGCGCCTTGATGTATCTTTGGAGGAAGCTCTTACGGGGGTCTCCAAAGAGATCTCCGTACCTCGATGGGAGTCTTGTAAAAGGTGCAAAGGTTCAGGTGCGGAGCCTGGATATGGAACAAGAGTATGCCCCGTGTGTGGCGGTTCAGGTCAGGTAGAACAGCATAGGCGCACTCCCTTCGGCTCCTTTGTGAGCGTTACGGTTTGTCCAGAGTGCGAAGGTACGGGCAAGAAAATAGAGAAGCCTTGTAGCGAGTGCGGAGGAAGGGGTAAGACAAGGGTATACAAAAAGGTAAAGGTTAACGTGCCTAAAGGTGTAGATACAGGAGTCAGGCTCAGAATCCAGGGAGAGGGAATGGATGGATTGAGGGGTGGCCCCCCAGGAGATCTTTTTTTGGTCGTGAATCTTATCCCTCATGACGTATTTAAGCGGGAAGGTGATGATCTGCACATGTTTCTGCATCTTTCCTTCCCCGAGGCTGCTTTGGGGTGCGAAAAAGAGCTTGAGCTTCTTGATGGGACGTATAAGCTTGAGGTTCCCCAAGGAGTACAGAATGGCCATGTGTTCAAGATCAAGGGGAGGGGGATGCCCAAGCTCAGGCATATGGGACGAGGAGATTGTCTTGTCCATGTAATAGTTGATGTCCCCAAGAAACTCACAGATAAACAGCGAGGATTGATAGAAGCCCTCGCTAAGGAAATGAACGTAGAGGTTAAATCAGGAGGATTCATAGAAAAGCTGAAAAATTTACTGTAGCTGCCTGGATAAAAGGACGGGGCAGAAGGGGGAAAGATCTCTCATGGAAGAAAAAGGGAGTTTTTGGTGGTATGTAACCATAGAATCCAGGGGAATGGACGAAGAGGTCCTTAGTTCTTTAGTGGATCTTTCAGGCAGCATAGGTTCTGAGTTGGTGGAAACTCAAGATAAGATGGCAGTGAAGGCTTATTACAGGTCTTCCCACAGCTTGGAATATTGGATAAGCAGGATCAACGAAGTACTTAAGCCGTGGCCTGAATTGAAAATAATAGACGCAGGAAAGATAGAAAACCAGCGGTGGCATACCGTATGGAAAGAGGCGTTTCCTCCGATAGAGATAGGCAAGACGTTGGTTGTGATGGCCCCGTGGCATAAAAATTCATATAAGTCCGAAAAGGAAAAGAATGTTCTTCTGGTTTATCCTGGTACAGCCTTTGGAACGGGTTATCACGAAAGCACGCAGATAGCTTTGGAACTTTTGGAAAAGTGTATGGAAAAAGGCGACACTGTAGTAGATGTGGGCACTGGCTCCGGTATTTTAGCCATCGCGGCAATTAAACTTGGGGCAAAGAAAGTTTTTGCTAGGGACTTGGATCCAGCTGTTTTGGATGAGGTTAAATCCAACCTGAGACTGAATCAAATCTCCGAAGGTCTGGTCGAGGTTGAACAAGGTAATTTGCTTGATGGATTTAATAACATGGTGGACTTGGTGACGGCGAATATCGTTTTCGAGCCACTCATGAAACTTCTTCCTTCTTTGCCTGCTAAGCTAAAAAAGGGAGGAAGGGCAGTTTTCTCTGGTTTGGTTAGAAAAGAAAGGGACTCCTTCATCTCTGCTTTGAAGGAAATAGGTTTCGAAATAAAGGAGGAGGCTTCGAAAGGGGATTGGTGGGGTGTCTTTGCCCAGAATACGTCTGGAGGACAGCAGTAAAATAGACAATAATGTCTGGCTGATAGAGCCTTCGGAAGCTCACCACCTGCTCCATGTTAGAAGATGCAAAGAGGGGCAGAAGGTTGAAGGCTTGCTTGGGGATAGGCTGGTTGTTCTCCGATTGGAAGTTAGAGATGATAAGCTATTGGGGCATGTGGAGTGGGAGGAAGAATGTCCTCCCGAAAGGAGCCTCTGGGTCTTGCTGGGGCTTACCAAGGCGGAAGCTTTCGAGCTAGCATTAAGACAGGTGACCGAGTGCGGGGCTACGGTCATTGTGCCCCTACGTTGTGAGAGAAGTGTAGTAAGAATTGATGAAAAGAAAGAAGCAGCAAAGATGGCAAGGTGGAACAGCATATTAAAAGAGGCAACCAAGCAGGCCAGAGCCTTTCGGGTTCCCAAGCTTTTTCCTTTAGTGCAGGTAAAAGACATAACTACTTTGGCTTTACCTGCTTTTAAGTATGGAGCCTTTTTGGACGAAGGAAGCGTAGAGTTGTTGAGTTGCAGGCCTAAAGACGAGGCCGCGATAGCCATAGGCCCAGAGGGAGACTGGTCCGATGAAGAAAAGAAGATGCTTGTAGAGTTTGGCTTCAAACCAGTTAGTTTGGGTGCAAGGATAATGAGGGCGCCCACGGCAGCAGCAGTAGGAACTGCCGTTTTGTCTATGCTCTTGGAAAAGGGTTGATTTAATTGCCTTATGATCGCTTGAAGGGTAAGAAAATTATCATAGAGACTCTTGGATGCAGAAGCAATTTATACGAATCTGAGGCTATTGCCTCGGCTCTGGAGGCCCTAGGAGCTGAGATTGTCGAGTGCCCTCCGTATGATGTTGCAATCATAAACAGCTGTACTGTGACTCAGGAGGCGGATCGCAAGTGTAGGCAGTTGATCAGGAGATTGAAAAGGCTTTCTCCCGAAGGGCAGGTAATAGTCTGCGGGTGTTGGGCGCAAAAAGTGGAAGAAAGGGAGGCTAAAGCCCTTGGAGTAAGGGCCCTTGTAGGGAACAGGAAAAAGAATCTAATTCCTCAGATACTAGCTTCTCTGTTTAAAGAAACGCAAGAAGAACTTATAGTTAAAAGGCACTCGCTTCAAAGCTGTGGGGAATGGGACGATTTGTTTCTATCTAGGCCTCATTTTCACACAAGGGCCTTTGTGAAAGTCCAGGATGGATGCTCCAGAAATTGCTCTTACTGCATCATACCCAGCGTTAGAGGAAAGTCTGTCAGTAGGCCATTGGAGAACGTAGTAGAGGAAGTTCAAAGTCTTGCACTCAACGGATGCAAGGAAGTGGTTCTGACGGGGATCCAGCTGGGCTTTTACGGCAAGGATATAGGATCTAATTTGGCAAATTTAGTGGAGGCTTTATCGGGAATAAAGGGGATAGAACGTATAAGGTTCGGTTCTTTGGAGCCTTTTGGGTTGAGTAGAGACTTGATTTTCAGGCTTGCTTCCTTTAGTAAATTGTGTCCTCACTTTCATCTGCCTCTGCAAAGCGGCGATGACCAGGTGCTAGAGGCAATGAATAGGGGATATAACTCTTCTGATTTTGCAAAGGTTGTTAGTTGGTTTAGGGAAGCTTTTGGAGCGGACGTTCATATAGGGACCGATATAATGGTGGGGTTTCCCGGGGAGACGGAGGATATGTTTAATAGGTCTCTCCTTTTTGTGGAAAGGTTAGAACTTGGCAGACTTCACGTATTTCCTTATTCAGGAAGGGAAGGAACCAAGGCATATAGCATGAAAAGCAGTTTGACGAAAGAAGAGGTACGTGTGAGGGTAAGGGAAGCGATCTCGCTGGCTAATAGACTGCTTGATAAGTACGCAAGAAAATGGGTGGGTAAGAACGTTCCTGTCTTGGTAGAGGAGATCTCTAGCGGAGTGGCAGAAGGTCTGACACCTCATTTTTTAAGGGTAAAATTAAGGTCTGAAGCCTTAGTGGTGAACAATGAGGTCGCCCGGGTCTTTATAGAGGGGACGAAAGATGGAGATCTTTTCGGCAGGATCGTCAAAAATAAATAAACTGATTCTTGGGAGGGATGATACCTTGAACGCACGTAGCAAAACAAAGGCTTACGCAGAAGAAGTGGCTTTGAATACAAAGATTGAAGTAAGGAAGAGGGACGTGGAAAGAATTCTGTCCGCGATAATGAACAATTCCAACTTCTGGAAGATCGTGCAGCTTTCAGAGGAGCCAGTTCCGGTGGTGGCTGAGCTAATCAAAATCATGGAAAGAGACGGATTTGTTGCGATAGAGGGGGACCAAATAAAATTTACTGATGACGGAAAGGCTTTGTGCAAAGATGAGGGAATAGAACCTCTTCATATCCACTCGTGCCCCACTTGTAGTGGTAGAACTGTCATCTTGGATGAGTCATTGAAGGAGCCTTATGATAAGTTTCTAGAATTGCATGTAGAGAGACCTGAAGCCATAAGGCAATACGACCAAGCATACGTAACCCCTGAAACTACTTTCTCAAGGATAGCCTTGGCCGATAGCAGAGGAGATATAAGAAATAAAGATGTCATAGTTTTGGGGGATGACGATATGGTGGCCCTAGCTTTGGCTATCACCCGGCTTCCTCGTAGGATAGTGATGCTTGAGATAGACGAAAGAATAGTGGATTTTCAAAGAAGAAAAGCGAAGGAACTGGGACTTTCCAACTTGGAGGTAAGAAGGCATGATTTGAGGAAGCCCTTGCCGGAAGATCTTCTTGGACAATTTGACGTGTTCTTCTGTGATCCACCGGAGACGGTAGCAGCGTTGGCTGCCTTTGTCGGACGAGGTGTGGCTACCCTTAGAGGGATGGGTGGAGCTGGTTATTTTGGTTTGACTAGCAGTGAGAGCTCTTTTGCTAAATGGAGGCGTTTAGAGCAGGTCCTCCTAGATAAGGGCTTAGTGATAACTGATATAATTCGTAATTTTAACGAATATGTTAATTGGGGCTATGCAGAGGAAATGTTGGCTTGGAAATTGGCCCCAGTTAAAGTCAAACCGACTGAGAACTGGTATTATTCCTCTATCTTCAGAGTAGAAGTGGTGAATGAGATACCTGTGAGTAATGAGGATTTGACAGATTCAGATATTTACAACGACGCAGAAAGCTCTACTGTCTAGGGGCAGTTTTTGAAACAGTGGTTGTCTAAAAGGCGAACCTTTTCTAAAATAGAGGAACGCAAGAGAGGTGGCCTTTGGTGAGCGATGATTGTATCTTTTGCCGGATAATAAAAGGGGAACTGCCGGCACAGTTTGTGTATAAAGATGAGAAAGTAGTAGTCATCAGGGATATTAACCCCCAGGCGCCTACTCATTTGCTAGTTATTCCAAGAGAACACGTGCCCTCGGCTGACAAAGTAGAGGATCCTTCCCTTTGGTCCCAAGTAATGGGAGTGGCTACCAAGGTGGCAAAGGATCTTGGGTTAGTCGAGGATGGTTATCGTGTTGTGTTAAACTGTGGAGACCGAGCTGGACAAACGATTTATCACCTTCATGTTCATGTGTTGTCAGGTCGGTTTTTCCGATGGCCCCCAGGTTAGTGTGGGCGTTAGAAAGGGGGGAAGAGCAATGACCGAAGTAGTACGTAGAGAAAACGAATCTCTCGAAGATGCATTAAGGCGCTTCAAAAGAGAGGTTTCCAAGGGAGGTGTCCTGAGGGAAGCCAGAAGGCGTCAGCATTACGAAAAACCAAGCGAGGAAAAGAAAAGGAAGCGAGAGGCTGCCAGGAGAAAGAAGAGGAGGTAGCAACTTGAAGGATTTTGAAGAAAGGATCCAACAAGACCTCGTAGATGCGCTTAAAAGGGGAGACGACAAGGCTGTAAATGTGCTTAGAATGCTTAAAGCCTCAGTACAGAACAAAAAGGTAGAGAAAGGTAAGGATTCTTGCCTAGGCGAATCTGATTACGTGGCATTGCTGAGGCAAATGATAAAACAACGCAGAGAAGCCGCAGAGCAGTATGAGGGCGTTGGAGCCAAAGATAGAGCGGAGGCAGAGAGATTAGAGATTGGTATCCTTGAGAAGTACTTACCGGAGCAGTTATCTGAAGAAGAGATATTAAGGATGGCACAAGAGACAATAGAGGAAATAGGAGCTCAAAGCAGCTCGGATATAGGTAAGGTGATGGGCAAGCTTATGCCCAAGATAAGAGGCAAAGCTGATGGCGCAGCAGTAAGAAGCGTTGTGGAGAAGTTGCTCAAGCAGAACTAGCTTATTGCTTTTAGTGAAAAAAGCGTTGATTTGGCACTAAGTGAGTGTTTCGGAGTATGGGCGGACCTTCTAATTGGGAGGTCCGTTTTTTTATTAATTGTAAGAATATTATCTTGCTACTCAGACCTTAAATATAGTGTTATAATTTGATCTAGACATTATATATGGTGGTGGTTGGATTGAGATGTCCCAAATGCGATGCATGGGAGACTCGGGTCCTAGAGACGAGGACAGTCAGCGAGGGAAGGGTAGTAAGGAGGAGAAGGGAATGTCCAAGTTGCCAAAATCGCTTTACGACCTATGAGCGTTTTGAGGAGGCCCATGCGCTGTGGGTGGTCAAGAAGGGTGGCCAAAGGGAGGCTTTCGATAGAGATAAATTGTTGAAAGGAATGGCGAGAGCCTGTGAAAAGCTTTCGATCCCGTTGGATGTGCTTGAGGAAGCTGTAACTAGGATTGAAAACAACCTCCGAAGGTGCGGGCAAAATGAAATTCCAAGCCAAATGATAGGAGAAATGGCCATGGAAGAGCTTAGGGGGATCAATAAAGTTGCCTATGTGCGTTTTGCGTCTGTTTACAGAGAATTCACAGATGTGGCCAGTTTCATAGAGGAGATAAGGCACATTACCGATGGAATGAAGAGAGGGGAGGCAGATTGAAGCCATGAGTAGTGGAGCAGATAAAACTTTTGGGGAAGGCACGAAGACTCATAAAAGAAAACAGGGAGTGTTTTTCACATCCTCAGGTGATATAGTAAACGCTCAAGAGTCCACTGATTTGTTGTTGATGGTAGAGGCCCTAAGTGGTGAGGAACAAGCTCCATGGGATCTAACCAAAATAAGAGACGCCATGATAAGAGAAGCAGGAGTGGAACCCTCTCTAGCAGAGGAAATTGCTATTGAAGTTGAAGATGAAATATCTCGTTATGGAAGAAGTAGGGTGACCACAGATTTGATAAGGGAGATAGTCAACGTAAAGCTTTTTCAGCGAGGACTGGATGCCAAACTGAAAGATCATTCAAGGTTGGGGTTACCTCTTTACGATCTGGAAAGGCTGCTGTTGGCTCCTAATAAAGAAAACAGCAACACCACTCACAATCCAGAGTCAATAAACTTATCCATTGCAGAGAGGATACTCAAGGAGTATGCTCTCAAGAAGATTTTTCCTTCCGATGTTGCCAGGGCTCATCTTGCAGGGGATATTCACTTACACGATCTTGGTATGGTAAATAGGCCTTACTGCTCTGGACAAAGTTTGGCTTATGTCATCAAGTACGGGATAAATTTGCCCTCCATCACAAGCGTTTCATCGCCAGCGAAGCACCCTGAGGTCCTTATAGCTCACATGTCCAAGATGACTTCAGTCCTTCAGAATAATTTTGCAGGTGCCATTGGTTGGGATGCGGTGAACATGTTCTTTGCCCCGTATTTGGTTGGATTGGATTATCAGCATATCAAGCAGTTGGCTCAAATGATGATCTTTGAATTCAACCAGCTTGCAGGTGGCCGTGGGGGTCAAGTGGCTTTTACTGATATAAATCTGTATTTTGAAATCCCAAGGCACTTTAGAGACGTTGAGGCCTTAGGGCCGGGCGGCGTTCCTACGGGCAAAACCTATTCTGAGTATTCTCATGAAGCAAAGCTGTTTTTGAAGGCTCTTTTTGAGGTCTATTTAGAGGGAGACGAAAGAGGACAGCCATTTTTCTTCCCCAAACCTTTGCTTCATATAACTGATGATTTCTTCAAGGAACCCGGGTGGGAGGAGTGCCTTGCCCTCGCATGTAAGGTGGCCTCAGAAAAGGGCAATACTTATTTCGTCTTTGACAGAGGCGGAGTGGCAAAGTTGAGTGAGTGCTGCAGGTTGAGTTTTGAATTGACTGACGAAGATTTGAAGGAGGCTGCTACTCCTTGGAAGATGCGCTACAGTGCTTTGCAAAATGTCACCATCAATTTGCCCAGAATTGCTTACAGAAGCATGGGCGATGTGGATACTGCGTTTGCTTTGTTGGATGAAGCCATGGAGCTTGCCGCAAAGGCTCATAAATGCAAGAAACGCTTCTTGGAGGAGATTTTATCCTTAGGGGAAAACGGCCCTCTCTCTGCCCTTTGCGTTAAACATGATGGCGAGGCGTATCTTAGATTGAGAAAGGCTAGTTTCTTAGTGGGCGTGCTGGGATTAGAGGAAATGGTGAGCTGTTTGGTGGGCAGCTCCCTTCATGAAAGCAAAGAGGCTATGGATTTGGGGCTTGCGGTTATCAAGTACATGGAATTGAAGTGTCAGGAGCTTGCTGAAAAACACAACTTGAAAATGGTTATAGAGCAGACTCCTGCGGAGAGTACGGCTTACAGGTTTGCTAAGCTGGACCTTCGAAATTTCCCAGAGCTGGCTCCTCGTTATGTAAAGGGGAATATAAAAACTGGAGAAGTTTATTACACCAACAGCACCCATTTTGCGTATGACGCTCCGGTTGATCCAATCACTAGGGTCATAGAAGAGGGCCGGTTCCATCCCATGATAAAGGCAGGGGCCATAACTCACATTTGGCTAGGGGAGAAGAGGCCAGATCCTCGAGCATTGGCTTCCTTCGTGCGCAAAACCTATTTGCATAGTGAAAATGCTCAGATTACCTTCAGCCCCGAGTTTACCGTGTGCAGCGATTGTGGGAAGATCAGCAGAGGGCTCAAAGAGGCTTGTGTTTTTTGCGGTAGCAAGAACGTAGACGGTATAACCCGCATAACAGGTTACTTCACCAAGACTTCTTCCTGGAACGCTGGTAAAAGAGGGGAGCTTAAGGACAGGATCAGGGTAGGGGTGAATTGATGTTATGAGTGATGGGAATATACCGATAGGCGGGCTTTTGCCCGTCTCTTTTTTGGATTGGGATGGCAGAGTTGTCTCTGTGATTTTTACTCAAGGTTGTAATTTTCACTGTCCTTATTGCCATAACAGGGAGCTCGTATTGGGTGAGGTTGATCTTTTAAGTCAAGAATGGGTTATTGAAGAAATAAAGTGCAGGAAGGATTTCCTTGATGGTATAGTGATCTCTGGTGGAGAACCGACTGTACATGAAGGGTTGCCTTGTTTCATAAGGGAGCTTAAAAAAGCAACGGGTTTGCCCGTAAAGCTTGATACTAACGGTTCTAACCCAGACATGCTCAAGACTCTTATTCATGAAAAGCTGATATCCTGTGTGGCTATGGATATGAAAGGGCCATGGGACAAATATCAGCATATTACCCGCAGTAATGTGTCGGTAGAGTTGGTTAAGGCCTCTTTGAATGTTTTACGTCGTTCCAATTTGGAGTACGTATTGCGAACCACATACGTTCCTCATCTTATGTCTTTGGAAGACTTAAAGGAAGTCCAAAAGCAACTTTCCCACGATCGATCTTGGAGGATTCAGCTTTTCTCCTCCAGAAAAACCCTCGACGAGGAGTATCTCTATTATGCAGAACCGTCTCCTTTGGATGTGAAAGAATTTTTACCGGACGTTCCTGTCGTAGGGATTGATTTATAATAAATAACATATAGGGTGACCAAAAATCTTAACAGAAGGAAGTGATGAAAGTGGCCGTTAGGATGGATTTCGTAACAGAGGAATTAAAGAGGCTCAAAGACGAGGGCTTATATACTTACATAAGGACGATAGAAAGCCCTCAAGGGCCGTGGGTCGTGATTGAGGGACGCAAAGTATTGAACCTGTGTTCTAATAATTACTTGGGGTTGTGCAACGAGGAAAGACTAAAGGACAAAGCAAAGAAGTACATTGATCAATACGGAGTCGGCCCAGGTGCCGTAAGGACGATAGCTGGCACCATGTCAGTTCACATAGAGCTAGAGAAAAAATTGGCTGCATTTAAGGGAACAGAGGCAGCAATGCTGGTTCAGTCCGGTTTTTGCGCAAACCTTTCAGCTATACCTGCCTTAGTTGGCAAGGGAGACCTCATTTTCAGTGATGAGCTGAATCATGCCTCCATAATAGATGGTTGTCGCCTAAGTAGGGCCGAGATAGTAAGGTACAAACACAACGATCCAGATGATTTGGAAAGAGCGCTTAAGGAAAAAGAAGGAACAAATTGTAGAAAACTTGTGGTAACCGATGGAGTCTTTTCCATGGATGGCGACATAGCCCCCTTGCCTGAGCTGGTCGAGGTAGCGGAAAAGTATGGTGCAATGATAATGGTGGATGATGCCCATGGAGAAGGAGTCCTTGGCCGGAGAGGCAGAGGAATAGTGGACCATTTTGACCTTCATGGCAGAGTGGACGTGGAGGTGGGCACACTGTCAAAAGCCTTTGGAGTCATGGGAGGGTTTGTGGCCGGCAAGAGCGAGCTTATAGAGTATCTCAGGCAGAAAGCGAGGCCCAACCTATTCAGCAGCGCCTTAACCGTTCCTGATGTAGCGGCGAACATTGCGGCAGTCGAGATCTTGCAGGAGAGCGGCGAGCTCGTGGAGAAACTTTGGGATAACGCCTTTTACTTCAGGGCTAGGATGGGAGAGCTAGGTTTCGATACAGGACATACTCAAACCCCTATAACCCCTGTAATGGTCGGCGAGGCTACACTGGCCAAAGAGTTGAGCATGAAACTATTCGAGAGGAACGTTTTTGCCCAGGCAATAGCTTTCCCAACGGTTCCTAAAGGTAAGGCGCGCATAAGGGTTATGGTTTCAGCTTCTCACACTAGAGATGACTTGGATTACGCTGTTTCCGCCTTCGCCGAGGCAGGTAAGGAGTTAGGGATAATTGGCTAGTTGCATATACTGGCCATCCTCAAAGGGTTTCAAAAAAATATTTTTTCGTGTAGAATTTTTACAGAAACATACTAAAAGTGGGGGTGAAGGTGCGTGAGAAAAGGTTTATTGTGTAGCTTTTTGTCTGCTGTTTTAGTGCTGGGGTTATTGCTTGCCAGCGCGGGTGCCGTCATGGCAGAGGATACCATTAAGATTGGTGTCTATCTTCCGCTGACTGGTCAGAATGCCTTCGGAGGACAGCTGGAGCTTGATGGAGTCAAGATGGCCCATCAAGAAGCACCGGAGGTCTTGGGTAAGAAGGTAGAGCTCTTCGTCGTGGACAACAAATCTGACAAAGTGGAGTCCGCAAATGCCGTAAAACGTTTGATCAACAAGGACAAGGTCGTAGCAATCATAGGCACTTACGGTTCTTCCCTTGCCATGGCTGGCGGAGAAGTGGCAGAGAAAGCTGGCATCCCTATGGTGGGAACATCCTGCACTAACCCCTTGGTAACCCAGGGCAAGAAGTACATTTTCAGGGTGTGCTTCATAGATCCGTACCAGGGAGCGGGTGCAGCGACTTATGCTTACAGGGTTCTTGGCCTAAAGAAAGCAGCTCTGCTTGTGGACGTTGCCAATGACTACTCTGTAGGACTTGCAGGCTTCTTTGAAAAATCATTCAAGAAGATGGGCGGCGAGATAGTTGCCAAGCTCAAGTACAATTCAGGTGATCAGGACTTTACTGCACAGCTTACAGAGATTATAAGCAAAAAACCTGATGTCCTGTTTATTCCATCGTACTTTGCAGAGGGCGCTATAATAATGAAGCAGGCTCAGGAGCTGGGAGCCAACTTCCAGATCATGGGTGGAGATGCCATGGACAACCCGAAGATTGCGGAGATAGGTGGCAGCGCAGTTGAAGGATTCATCCACACAACATTCCCCTATGATCCTTCCATGAAGGATATGAATCCAGTGGCTAAGGAGTTTACAGAAAACTGGAAGAAGCTTCATCCCGACGAAGATCCCAATGTTAACGCAGCACTTGGATATGATGCATACATGATCTTGATAGATGCCATTAAGCGTGCTGGAAGCGCAGATCCCGAAGCCATCACCAAGGCTTTGGCTGAGACAAAAGGATTCGTTGGAGTAACTGGCGTCACTACCATTAACGAGACTCACGACGCGGAGAAGCCCGTTGGAATAGTTAAGATAGTAAACGGCAAAAAACAGTATGTTACCACTATAGAACCTGAACTGTAAGTTCCACATATTCAAAACAAAAAAGGGGGGAGGAGTGGATATAGCCTCCCCCATCTCTTTGAAAGCAAGAAGGAGCTCAAATGAGCTTAGCAATGTTTATTCAACATTTGTTAAATGGCCTTACTTTGGGTAGCTTGTATGCCTTGATAGCCATAGGTTACACCATGGTCTATGGTATACTGCGCCTCATTAACTTCGCTCATGGCGAGATATTTATGCTGGGTGCGTATTTTGTTTTTTGGGGAGTAACTCTTTTCCATTTGCCTTGGTTTGTGGCAGTTATCGTTTCGATCATAGTTACGTCTTTTGCAGGAATAATGGTCGACAGGGTTGCCTACAGACCATTGAGGGAAGCCCCTCGTATTTCAGCTCTAATCAGTTCCATTGGTGTTTCTTTTTTCTTGCAGAATTTTGCGATAGTCGTTTTCTCTGCGATACCTAGAGAAGTTCAAAGGCCAGATTGGCTTGTTAATGTCATAGTGTTGGGGAAGGTTAGGCTTTTGCCTCTTACTTTGGTAGTTCCTGCCCTTTCCTTTGTTTTGATGCTGGCTTTGCTGTTTGTCGTTTATAAAACGAAGCCAGGGTTGGGCATGCGAGCTATATCCAAGGATATAGAGACCAGCAGGCTAATGGGAGTCCCGGTAAACAAAGTAATTGCTCTCACCTTTGGTATGGGCTCTGCTTTAGCCGCTGCATCGGGGATAATGTGGGCTCTTCGATATCCCCAGCTGCAACCGATAATGGGAGTGATACCCGGTTTCAAGGCCTTTATCGCTGCGGTCTTTGGGGGCATCGGATCTATCCAGGGAGCCGTTATTGGAGGCCTTATATTGGGTTTCATAGAGATAATGATAGTGGCTTTTATGCCGTCGCTTGCAGGTTATAGAGATGCTTTTGCTTTTGTTCTCCTCATAATAATATTACTCTTCAAGCCCACTGGACTTCTTGGAGAGAAGCTGGAGGATAAAGTATGATGGAAGTGATCAAAAAAAGAGACTACATTTTGAATACCTTAGCGTTGGGTTGTTTGGCATTGTTCCTCTATTGGGCAGAAAATCACTTGGATGGCTATAAAATACAGATACTTAACCTTATAGCAGTCAATATCATATTGGCCCTAAGTTTGAACCTCATATATGGGTTTACTGGCTTGTTCTCCTTGGGGCACGCAGGTTTCATGGCTATAGGAGCTTACACATGTGCCCTTTTGATCCTTCCGCCCATGCAAAAGGAGATGCTCTTCATATTGGAACCTGCTATGTGGCCTTTCTCCGTAATGCATGCACCTTTCCTCGTGGCAGTTTTGGCAGGTGGTCTAATGGCTGCTTTGTTTGGTATATTGATAGGACTTCCTGTCCTAAGACTGGGAGGAGACTACTTAGGGATAGCTACTTTGGGTTTTGCTGAGATAATACGAGTATTGGCGAACAACTTGCCCAGGGTGACCAATGGAGCGCTAGGCTTAAAGGGTATTCCAGGCTATGCTAATCTTTGGTGGAACTATGGCTGGTGTTTCGTCACGCTGTTCGTTATAGTGAGGTTGGTGAACAGCAATTTCGGTAACGCCCTCAAAGCTATAAGGGACGATGAGATTGCAGCGAAGGCCATGGGGATAAATACCTTTAAATACAAACTTACGTCTTTCACGATAGGGTCGTTCTTTGCAGGAGTTGGTGGTGCCCTGCTTGCCAGTCTCCTGACCACCATAGATCCAAAGATGTTCCTCTTCATACTTACGTTCAACGTCCTAATGATAGTCGTTGCAGGAGGTCTTGGCTCCATATCTGGTTCCGTAATAGGAGGAGTAATAATAACGGTACTTCTTGAGTGGCTCAGGTTCGTTGAGAATCCTATCAACATAGGTTCTCTGTCCATCCCAGGGATCCCTGGTATGAGGATGCTTGTTTTCTCGTTGGCTCTTTTGTTTATTATCCTTTTCAGACGACAAGGCATAATGGGAATGAGAGAGATAACGTGGGATAGCGTGTTAGGGTTTTTTAGAAAGAGGGGTGGAAGAGGATGATGTCCACATCCCAAGATATAGTTCTTGAGACGAAAAACGTAACCATGCGGTTTGGCGGTCTCACAGCCGTGTCGGATTTCAACATCCAAATAGAAAAGGGTAAGATTTACGGACTAATAGGCCCCAACGGAGCAGGTAAGACTACCTGCTTCAACATGATAACTGGGTTTTATACTCCTACGGAAGGTCACATATTCTACAGGGGCATGGATATTACCGGGTTTCCACCCTATAAAGTATGTCAGCTTGGTATAGCGAGGACGTTCCAAAACATAAGGCTGTTTTCCAACGAAACGGTCCTGCAGAATGTCATGATAGGTGGTCATTTGAGACAAAAAACCACATGGTGGCATGCGTTGCTCAGTTTGCCCTCGTATTTTGCCGAAGAAAAGGCCATACGTCATAAGGCCTTGGAATTGTTGGAGGCCGTTGGATTGCGGGAATATGCAGCAGAGAGAGCAGATAGCTTACCCTATGGAGCCCAAAGGCGGCTTGAGATAGCTAGAGCTTTGGCAACTGAGCCTACCTTCATTCTCTTGGATGAGCCAGCTGCAGGAATGAATCCCCAGGAGACTCAGGAGCTGATGGGTTTTATTAGGGACATACGAGAACAGTTTGATCTCACCATACTTTTGATCGAGCACGACATGAAGGTGGTAATGGGTATATGTGAGAAGATATGGGTTCTCGACTATGGCGTCACCATCGCCCAGGGAACTCCAAAAGAGATCCAGTCTAACCCAAAAGTTATAGAGGCTTATCTTGGAGAGGAGTACGTGCAAAATGCTTAGCATTCAGGATTTGCATGTTTACTATGGCGGCATTCACGCTCTTAAAGGAATATCCTTTGAGGTGCCTGAGGGCAAGATAGTAACGTTGATAGGTGCAAATGGGGCTGGCAAAAGTACCACCCTTAGGTCCATAGCAGGCTTGGTCAAGAAGGCTAAAGGCTCCATATCGTACAAAGGTCAGAGAATTGATAGTTTGCCACCGGAAGATATAGTGAAAGCAGGAATAGTCTTGTCTCCAGAAGGTAGAAGAATATTCCCGCACCTTACGGTTTTGGAGAACTTGATGCTCGGGGCGTATACGAGAAACGACAAAGAAGGCATAGAGAAGGATCTTGAGTGGGTCTACGAACTGTTCCCCAGATTGAAGGAGAGGACTTGGCAAAAGGGGGGTACCCTCTCTGGTGGAGAACAGCAGATGCTAGCACTTGGTAGAGCTCTTATGAGCCGGCCAGATGTGGTCATGCTAGATGAACCTTCGCTGGGACTAGCTCCATTGTTGGTCAAAGAGGTATTTGAGATAATAGAGGCCATCAATGCTCAAGGGAAGACTGTCTTGTTGGTCGAACAGAATGCCTTTGCAGCGCTTAAGGTGGCTCACTATGCTTATGTCCTCGAAGTTGGTAAAATAGTGCTTGAGGGCCCCGGCCAAGAGTTATTGGAGAACGAAAAGGTCAAAGAAGCGTACCTGGGAGGGTAGCAAATTATTAGATGCCAACGTTGCGAGGGGGCCGCTTTCTTGCGGCCCCCTCGGTTATCTGTTCTTGTTTGGGAGGAAGATATGACGACGCTTAACTTACCCAATACGATAAGCCTGCTAAGGGTTTTTTTGGCTCCACTCATTATGGTAATTTTGACTTTACGAATTCAGTGGGGAGATTTCTTCGGGTTACCTTACGGTGATCTGTTAGCAGGGGTCATTTTTATAATAGCTGCCCTGACAGATACATTGGACGGGTACATAGCCAGAAAAAAAGGATTAGTAACAAACTTTGGCAAGCTGGTGGACCCCCTTGCGGACAAAATATTGGTGACCGCTGTTTTAATAGCCTTGGTAGAGTTGCAGCGCTTGCCTGCTTGGATAGTTGTGGTCATAGTTTCAAGGGAATTTTTCGTTACTGGGCTTAGAATGGTGGCAATATCGGAGGGGCGAGTGGTAGCTGCTTCTAAGTGGGGTAAGGCGAAAACCATTATACAGATCATCGCCATACTAGTCGTCATTTTCAACCTTCCAGGTGGTTTTTTGGCAATGATACTGGCGATGATAATTACAGTAGCATCCGGGGTGGATTATTTCTGGAAATTGAAGGACATTTTCTAGAGAGCTTTTAATGCTTCATGAGGCAACAGAAACGAGAAAATGTTGCCTCTTATTTTGTGGGTGGTAAGGTGCTATAATGTAAGACAGCCAAGAAAGCGGAGAGAGACCAGTTAGACCTCCAATATGCCTTTTGATACCACCAGAGCACACATATTCAATAACGGTGCTACGCCTGTAGACTGCGTCATAGATGAAGCTTTTGATCCGGAAAGTGATCATCCTTTCAAGGGTAACGTGGATATCAACAAACTTGAGAAGGTTATAATTGAGCATAGGGATTCCATTCCTCTCATAATGGTTACCGTGACAAACAACTCCGGTGGCGGACAACCAGTTAGTTTGAAGAATTTACAAGAAGTTTCTGCAGTGGCCAAGAAATACAATATCCCGTTCTTTATCGATGCTGCTAGGATGGCAGAGAACGCTTACTTTATAAAGATGAGGGAAAAGGAATATGCCTCTTGGAGTTTGGCAGATATCCTCAAGGCAATGATGGACACTGCTGATGGGATTTCTGTTTCATGTAAGAAGGATCCATTGGTCAATATCGGAGGAATGATATGCTGCAGGACCGAGGAGATGTACCACACCCTTTTGCCCAGGGTGATTCTGTTTGAAGGGTTCGCCACTTATGGTGGACTTGCAGGTAGGGACTTGGAAGCCCTTGCTGTGGGACTAAGAGAGATGACCGATGAACAGTATATGGCCCACAGGATTGCTCAGGTTAGATACCTTGGTGAGCTCCTTGAAGAAGGAGGGGTTCCCTTCGTCAAACCCACGGGAGGGCACGCTATATTTATAGACGCCGCAGCGTTTTTTCCACATATTCCTCAGGAGTACTTCCCGGCGGACGTTTTATCCATAGAGGTTTATAGGGAAGGAGCTATAAGAGGTATAGGGCTAGGAGCCTTGGCCTTCGGAACCAAGGACGAGAAAACAGGGGAATTAAAGTTGCCCAAGCTTGAGCTTTACAGGCTCGCCATAAACAGAAGGACGTACACAAACAGCCATCTCGAGTATGTGGCTAAGAAAATAATAGATGTGTACAAGAGAAGGGACCAGGTAAGGTACGGCCTAAAAGTGAAATACGCACCTCCGGTAGAGGGGATACACCACTTCTTAGCCCATTTGGAGCCCTTCAACCTGTAACAAATTCACAAAAATAAATAACCCAAAAAGAAAAAGCGGAGCTTGCAAGCTCCGCTTTTTTGACTGGACTTTGAGGGAACACTATAATGGGAATCTGATGTAAAGATTTGTTTTTTATTTTCGCAGAGGTGAATGGAATGTTTGAAGGGTTAAAGAAGAAGTTAGGGCTCGATAAGAACGAAAGACATTTGAAAAGATACAGGAAAATAGTGGAAGCTATAAATAGCTTGGAACCGGAAATGGAGAAGCTGTCTGATGAAGAACTTTCCAATTTGGGAGCCAAATATAGAGAAAGGATTTTGAGAGGCGAGAGTCTAGATTCCCTACTTTCTGAGGTTTTCGCGGCTGTAAGAGAGGTATCCAAGAGAGTTTTGGGGCTAAGACATTTCGATGTCCAGCTTATGGGCGGTATCGCTCTTCATGAAGGCAAGATAGCAGAGATGAAAACCGGTGAGGGAAAGACTTTGGTCGCCACTTTACCGGTTGTTTTGAATGCTCTTTCTGGAAAGGGAGTTCATGTCGTTACAGTCAACGACTATTTGGCCAAGAGGGATGCCGAGTGGATGAGGCCTATCTATAACTTCTTTGGTCTAAGTGTAGGGGTAATTTATGCTTTCATGGACAACCAGAAGAGGAAGGAAGCCTACCAAGCGGACATAACTTATGGCACTAACACGGAGTTTGGATTCGACTACCTGCGGGACAACATGGCTCTACATTCATCACAGTTGGTCCAAAGGGGACATGAGTACATCATCCTTGATGAGGTGGATTCAATATTAATCGACGAGGCACGAACGCCGCTTATCATATCAGGGCCTTCAGAGGATAATGTTGAAATATATAAGAGAGCTAATGATGTTGCCCTACGTCTCAAACCCCAAGTTCATTTTGAAATAGACGAAAAGGAACGAAATGTGGCTCTTACAGAAGAGGGCATAGCTGAATGTGAAAAGCTTCTTGGCGTGGAGAACTTGTTCGGAGAATATCATAATTCAGAGCTAGGACACAGAGTAGTTCAGGCCTTGAAAGCTCATTACCTTTTCGAGAAGGATGTCCATTATGTTGTGAAGGACAACGAAATAGTTATAGTTGACGAGTTCACCGGAAGATTAATGTTCGGGCGTAGATATTCCGACGGTCTGCATCAGGCCATAGAGGCCAAGGAGAGGGTGCCCATAGGCAGGGAAAACCAGACCCTTGCCACTATAACCCTGCAAAATTATGTCAGGATGTATCGCAAAATAGCAGGTATGACGGGTACCGCTGCTACGGAGGAAGAAGAGTTTAAAGAGATATATGGGCTTGAGGTTGTAGTCATTCCCACCAATAAGCCCATGATACGCCAGGATTATCCTGACGTCATATTGAGGACTAAAAAGGAGAAATTCGCTGCTGTTGCCGACGAGATAGAGGAAACCTACAAGTCGGGGCAGCCAGTCTTGGTAGGAACCACCTCCATAGAGAATTCGGAGCGTTTAAGCAAGATTCTGAAAGCCCGAAAGATCCCTCATCACGTCCTTAATGCAAAATATCACGAAAAAGAAGCCCAGATAGTGGCTCAGGCGGGTAGATTGCACGCTGTGACGGTCGCCACTAACATGGCAGGTCGAGGTACTGACATAATCCTTGGAGGCAACCCGGAGTTCCTTGCCCGAGAGGAGATGGCGAAAGCTGGACTAGATTGGACAGAACACAAAGATGAATACGAGAGGATATTGAAAGAGAAAAAAGAAGAATGCCAAAAGGAACATGAAAAGGTCGTTGCTCTAGGTGGTTTGAAAGTCATAGGTACCGAACGGCACGAGTCTCGCCGAATTGATAATCAGCTCCGAGGGAGAAGTGGAAGACAGGGGGATCCAGGCTGTAGCAGGTTCTATCTTTCTCTGGAAGATGATTTGCTCCGTCTGTTTGGTTCGGAGCGAATTGATGGACTGATGCAAAAGTTGGGGATGGAGGAAGGTGAGTCCATAGAACACGGCCTAATATCGAAAGCCATAGAGTCAGCTCAGAAAAAGGTGGAGCAGTATCACTTTGATATACGGCGCCAACTTTTACTGTATGACAACGTGATGAATCAGCAACGGGAAGCTGTATATGAAGAGAGACGAAGCATCCTTACAGGGAACAACCTTATAGAAAGGGCGCTACAAATAATAGAAGACGCTGTCAAGAGTGTTCTTTCGAGTGCTTTTTCAGAGGAAGGAGAACCACAACTGGAGGCGGTATCCATAAAACTCAAGGGCATTTTCGGTCCTGGCGTGGAAAGGCCCCTTTTGGATGTGGAGGATCCCAGGGATCTCGAAGAAGCCTCTGAGAAGATAATAGATCTTTTGAGGGAGAGATTCAGAAAGAAGATAGCTGAAATGGGAGATGAAACGGCAAACGAGATCATAAGGTTTGTCTTCCTCCATGTGCTGGATAGCGCGTGGAAGGAGCATTTGTTGGCAATGGACGAGCTTAGAAGGGGTATAGGACTGAGGGCAATAGGACAGAAAGATCCTCTTTTGGAATATCAGTTTGAGTCTTTCAATTTGTTCAGTGAAATGATGGAGAGGGTAAGGCTCAACATAGCTGAATACTTGTTTAGGGTCTCGGTGGTAAAGGATGAAGAGCTTCAAAAAGGCGATGATAGTAGGGTAAGAGAAAGTAGGGATTTACTGCCCATAGGCATGTCTGTTCCCGATCAGAGAGGGACACAAACAGCTGCTGGAGACCAGGTTGGCAGGAGAGAGCCCATACGCAAGGGGCCCAAAGTAGGAAGAAACGATCCTTGCCCATGTGGTAGTGGTAAAAAGTACAAGCACTGTTGTGGGAAAAATTAGAAGGCTTAGTCTGGAAAGGATAGGTGCTCAATGAAAAGGTTGTTTCCCTCTAAGCTACGCCCTTGTTTGTTGGTAGGGATAATGCTGTCAGCGGCTTTGCTTTTGGCCCCTTGTGCTGGTGCCTTCGACGTCGAACAGGACTTGCAGAGGTTACTTACTGAGGCACCTTCCTCGGAATTGTTCGAGGGGTCCAATGGCCTGATTCTGTTAAGGGAAATAAAGTACAGTTTGACCGCTGATGGATCAATGGAGCGTACCACGTTTTTGGTTTTTGAGGAAGTAAGCCGTCTCGTTGATGTTTTGCCAGAAGTTGAAATTGCCCCGCCTGAAGGTGGAAAGTTGGAGATACTGGAGGCTGCTGTTTTTGGAAGGGATACTTTAAGAAGGACGTTGCCACTACTCCCTGAATCAGCCTTTGGAGTTCGCAGCACGCCTGTATCTGTACGAGTTCCTAGCAGTTTGGACGGCAACGTGATGGTTTTAGGGTTTAAGCAGACTTGGCCCGGAAGAGTAAACGTCGAGGACAGGGTGGCTGTTTCATTGTCTTTGCCTCAATGGGAACAGAGAATAATAGTTGAAGTACCTAAAGGAAGCGATTTTTATTGGAAGACTGAGGGTATGGATCCTCCAGTTATGGAAAGGGGAAATTTGAAAGATAAATATGAATGGACTTCAATTAACGTAAGACCCAAAAGGTGGAATTCCATTTTCGTTCATAACGAACCTGTCATCGCCTTTAGTATGCGAGAAGGCTTGAAGAGATCTTTGGAAGCAGGTTATGAGTATATTCAGTATCTTGCAGATATATTGGAGCCGGTGTACGTCAAAGAAAATAAGATAAATGGTGCTAACAAGACAAAAAGGGGATTTGACCTGCTGAGCGAATTAAATGCTAAAACATTCCATCCTCTGGATCTTTCGGGAACACTACCAGCAGGGGCTGATACCTTAAAAGGAAAAGGGCTTTTAACTCAGTGGGAATCTGCTGCGTTGGCATGGAGGCTTCTAGGAAGGATGGGATGGGAGACAGACCTCTTCTTTTTGCCTGCTGTAGAAACGGAAGGTAAGGTTCCTGGGTCTTTGGCTTTGTGGGAGGCCCCTGTGGTTTATGTCAAACCGCCAAGTGGAGAAGGTTTTTTCTACAAGTTTGGCCAGATTGAGAAGCCAGGAGCTGTAGCTTCAGGGCTTTATGGGAGAACCATGTTGGGACTTAAGGAGGGGGAGGTAACCAGAGAAACTGTCAGTGCTCAACCAGCCCAAAAACATCTTCTTGAATTACAATGGGATCTGTCCTTGAGTTCGGAAGGCAAAGCTGAAGGCTTTTTGTATATGAAGGCCTCGGGCGCGTGGATCTCAGACCTTTTGGAAGAGGGGCAGAATGGAAAAGAAGGGGTACGAAAGTTTATGGGTGCCCTCAGGTTCCAGAACGTTTCAGGGGTGTCTTTGCGGGACGCCGAGATAGACTACAAGGGATCGGCGTTCACCGTTACATTACCGGTGGATACCAATCTTGGAATAGTGGGACAAGATAATCTGTTGGTTCGATGGCCAACGGTTTTCATGCCGTGGCAAGAGGAAGTGCTTGATGAAACAGAGAGCGCTAAGATTAGACATCCTTTCGTGTTCCAGCAAAAACTAAAGTTGCGTTTGCCAGATGGCTATAAAGTGTTAGTTTTACCGACGACAGGATCATATGAAAAAGAGGGTGTTAGCCTTCTTGAGGATGTCAGGATTCGTGGCAAGGGAAAGGTACTTGAAGGAGAGACTAAATTGGTCGCTGCGGGGTCTTCCCTGTCGGGAGAAAAACTTGATATATTGAAGGCATTAATGACAAGGCTTATGAGGTGGAAGGACGTTACCGTCCCCCTCCAGAAAAAACCTTAAGTGGGGTGAGGATATAAATGATGGGACCATCAGAGGTTTTACGGGAGCTAATAAAAAATGCAGTGCTTGAGTTGGCCGAAGAGAAGGGAATTGAGATTCAAAAAGATATAGAAGTTGAAGTGGAAAGACCCAAAAGAGAAGAACATGGAGACTGGGCAACGAACATTGCATTGCAGTGCGCTAAGGTTTTTGGAGAAAAGCCGAGGGATTTGGCCTTGGGTATCGTTAGCAAACTAGGTGCCAATCCATATATTGAGAAGGCAGAGGTCGCTGGTCCTGGATTCATTAACTTCACGCTCTCTAGCAAATGGATAGGAGAACTTCTAAGTGACGCCATAAAGAAAGGTTCTGATTATGGCAGATTGGACTTGGGCAAGGGGAGAAAAGTACAAGTTGAATTCGTAAGTGCTAATCCTACTGGTCCTCTTCACGTAGGGCACGGAAGGGGCGCTGCCGTGGGGGATGTTTGCGCTAACATACTTGCCTTTGCTGGGTGGAACGTACAAAGGGAGTATTACATAAATGATGCCGGCTTGCAGATGGACCTTTTAGGAAAATCCACTCAAGCTAGGTATTTCGAGATATGTGGAGAGCCTAGCCGGGTCCCCTTCCCAGAAGACGGCTACAAAGGGGCTTACATATATGAGCTAGCCCAACAGATAGTCGAAAAGGAAGGCCGTCGTTTCTTGGAAGAACCACCAGAAGAGTCTCTACCGTATTTCAAGGATTATGCCTGCAAGGTGATACTTGATGGTATCAAGAAAGACTTGGAGGACTTCGGCGTCAATTTTGATATGTGGTTTTCCGAGAAATCTTTATACGAAGGTGATTTGGTTCAAAAGACGCTGGAGACGCTGAAGAAAAATGGCTACGCTTACGATGCTGATGGAGCAACGTGGTTCAAGGCAACGGCCTTTTCCGATGATAAGGATAGGGTCCTCATCAGGAGCAATGGAGCTCCAACCTATTTCATGTCTGATATTGTCTATCACAAGAACAAGTTTGATAGGGGCTTTGATATGGTCATAGATGTTTGGGGAGCAGATCACCATGGATATATCCCAAGGATGAAGGCTGCCGTGCAGGCATTGGGAAGATCCCCAGAAGATCTGCAAATTCTTCTCATTCAGTTCGTAAACCTCTTGAGGGGTGGTAAACAAGTATCCATGTCTACCCGTTCGGGGGAATTTGTCACCCTGAGGGAGGTAATGGATGAAGTAGGTGTGGACGCAGCAAGATATTTCTTTGTTATGCGAAGATCTGACAGTCATTTGGATTTCGATCTGGATCTGGCCAAAAGTAGCACTAACGAGAACCCAGTTTTTTACGTACAGTACGCTCATGCCAGAATCCACAGCATATTCAGGGAGGCAAAGACCAGAGGCGTCTTTCTCCCAGAGAATTTGGAAGAGGTCGACTTTTCTTTGTTGACTTCCCCGGAGGAGCTATCTTTGATAAGGAAGATAAGTGTGTTTCCTGAGGAGATTGCCAAAGCAGCTGAGGAACTTGCCCCGCACAGGGTTACGTTCTACCTGTACGATGTGGCCAGCGTTTTCCACAGCTTCTATAACGCCCATAGGGTTTTAGGAGTAGAGCCGGAACTTGAGAAAGCTCGATTGTGTTTGGTGGAGGCTGCGAGGGTAGTGATAGCCAACTCTTTAAAACTTTTAGGAGTGTCAGCCCCGGAGAAGATGTAGTCATGGTGAGATTACGCTGGGTCCTTTTGGTTGCGTCAGTTTTATGTCTAGTTGCCATAATGGGAACAGCGTATTTCATGGAGATAAGGAAGGTCAGAAGACTTTCGGAGTTACTTGATTCTAGGATGAATTATTTGATCGAATTAACCAGAAGAAACCAAAAGATGGAGGAGAAGCTTAAATTTTATAGTACTCCGGAGGGAATAGCCAGGCTGGCGAGAGAACAGTTCAACATGACGTTTCCTGGCGAAAAGTTTTACGAGATAGAAATAGTTTCATCTGATGGGTTGTCCAATGATAACCCATAGCGTATAATACATACTCGCATTTCCCTGTCTCTCCGTAGAGAGACCTAAGTCCAAAGGGAGGAGGTGAATGGCGTGCGACCATATGAAATGATGGTTATTCTTGAGCCTGAGGTCGAAGACCACAAGGCCCTTGTTGAGGAGTTGCAAGAGGTCGTACGGAACCTGGGAGGAGAGATAGGCAAGGTTGATGTCTGGGGCAAAAGGACCTTGGCCTATCCCATTAAGAAGAAAACAGAAGGTTTCTATGCTGTTTTCCAGTTTAAATTGGATCCCTCACAGGTGGCGGAGCTTGATAGGCTCATGAAACTCCGGTCTCAGGTTATGCGCCATATGGTTGTTCTCAATGAGAACTAAGGAGTGATATATTTGGCTCGAGGGTTCAATAAAGTTATTTTGATGGGTAATCTTGCGAGAGATCCAGAGGTTAGATACACCACGTCAAACCAGGCCGTTGCGAAGTTGTCCGTTGCTGTGAACAGGGTGAGCCGCGGTAAGGATGGCGAAGTTTTGGAACAGGTGGATTTCATCCCGGTGGTTGTTTTTGGAAGCCAGGCGGAAAACTGCGAACGGTACCTCAGGAAGGGACGCCCGGTTCTGGTGGAAGGTAGACTTCAAGTGAGAAGCTATGAGACCGGAAGCGGCGAGAGAAGATGGGTAACAGAAGTGGTGGCTCAATCGGTTACCTTTTTAGGAAGTAGAAGGGATAATTCCGATTTGGATGATGTGGCTGTCTCTTCAGTTGACAAAAAAAGAGTAGGAAGCCTGAGGGAGAAGGATTTTGGTGACGAGTTCCCGATGGATTTCTCGGAAGTCTCTCCGGATGCAGATGAAGAAGGAGAGATAGACATCCCCTTCTAGGTGGATTGATTTTTTGGGTAAAGGAGGTTCATCATGGCCTATCCTCAAGGTAATAAAAGGAGACGGAAGCGACCTAAGGTATGTTTCTTTTGTGTGGACAAAGTAGAAAAGGTCGATTATAAAGATGTTGATAAGCTGAGAAAGTACATGAGCGACAGGGGTAAGATTATCCCCCGTAGGGTTACGGGAACCTGCGCCAAACATCAGAGACAGGTTACCACTGCTATAAAACGTGCAAGGTTCATGGCGCTTTTGCCCTACATAGCCGATTAGTTGTGATTCGTGAAAGCTGTATATGCGTAGAGATTGAATAGCTGTATGTTATCAAGGGGGGGAGCCAAGCTTCTCCCCTTGATTGTAGTTGTGTATTAAAAGTCAATGTAAAAATTATCAAGGGGATGAGTCATGAATAAACCTAGAGAAATTGTAGAGTCTGCTTTGCTTGTTGCCCTTGCCGTGGCTCTTTTTTTGGCAAGCTATGTCCTTCCAGTAGTTGGTATGGTCTTTGCTTTTTTATGTCCAGCACCTTTGGTGGTTTTAGGTTTGCGCCACAGCTTGACCAGAGCCTTTCTTGGCTTGGGGGTTGCTTCAATCCTCGTTACCCTATTTGCTGGCATAAGCGGCGCTTTGTTTTTTGTCTTAAGTTTCGGTATTTTGGGTGTGGGATTAGGTTACCTATCCAGACGATACAAAAATTCCATTGAGATAATTTTGTACGGAGTTTTGATATCTCTTGGAGGCAAACTTGTACTAATGGTCATCTTGGCCAAGTTGACGGGTGTTAATCCCTTTGATGTGCGCCCTGATGAAATGATGGCTGTAATAGATAAAGTGGCTTCCATTTATAAGGAGATGGGGATGTCTAAAGAGACCTTGAATACGGCAAGATCCCAGATGGAAGCGACTATATCAATGATCCCCAAAATATTTCCTGCTTTACTAATAATGGCTTCGGCAGTGGACTGTTTTTTGAGTTATGTCATAAGCAGGACGGTGCTATACAGGTTGGGCAGCAATGAACTGCCTCCTATAAGGCCGTTTGCAAGATGGTCCTTCCCCAAGAGCGTTTTTTGGGTTTTTATACTTTCTGGTGTTTTGAGTTTTATGGGACTAAGTGGCACTTTCCCGGAGATTTTTTTGCGGATAGGGTTAAACCTGAGGCTCCTTTCCAGTGGCCTTTTAATGCTGCAGGGGTTGTCGGTTTTTTGGTTTTATCTTTCCTACAAGAATGTCAAGAAGGTTATAAGGTGGATTCTTGTTGGAATGGTAATGTTGTTTCCGTTATTGACTCAAATAGCCCTAATTTTGGGTATTATAGATATGTGGCTTGATTTGAGATCTAGAATAGGGAGGTAGAGGTGCTATGAAGTGCATCTTGTTGTCAGATGTTTCAAAGTTGGGAAAAAAAGGAGAGCTTATAGAGGTTTCTGATGGTTATGCCAGGAACTATTTGATACCTAGGGGCCTCGCAGAAGAGGCAACTCCCGCGAAACTGGCAGAGTGGAAACAAAAGCAAAAATCCATGGAGATAAGGGAAAAAAAGCTCAAAGAAGAGGCCCTTGCCCTTCAGAAAAAGCTGAACGGCAAGGTTGTGAAGATTGCTTTAAGTGCTGGAGAAAAGGGCAAGTTGTTTGGCAGTGTTACAACAGCTCATTTGGCAAAGGCTTTGGAAGAACAATTGGGTGTCAAGATAAGCAAAAAAGATATAAAGATCGAGGGAGCAGTAAAAGAAACTGGAGAGCATCCCTTTGTGGTTAAACTGTATCCCGGAGTGGAAGCTCAAATGACCATGCTTGTGGAGGCTGAATAAGTTGTCGGATAAACTCTTTGAGAAGGTCCCCCCGCATAATCTCGAAGCGGAAAGGGCGGTTTTGGGCGACTGCTTGCTGGATGCTGATGCCCTCACTTTGGCAGTCGATTCTCTGAGGAGCGACGATTTCTACGATGCAGTTCACAGATTGATTTTCGAGATTATTTGTGAGATGTCGTCCAAGTCCAAGGCAGTGGACCCCTTGACTGTCATGGAGGAATTGTCCAAAAAAGGTCTTCTGGAATCAGTAGGAGGGCAGGCCTTCATAGCGGAACTGGTCGATGCCGTACCTACAACTGCGAATGTGGAACACCACATACGAATCGTGAAAGATAAGGCAGTTCACAGAAGGCTTATTCAGGTAGGAACGGAAATTGCCAAGATGGGGTATGCAGAGGATAAGGAGTTAGAGGAGATCTTGGACGATGCGGAGAGGGCCGTTTTTGAGGTCACCCAAAGTGGTAATAAGGCCTTTTTCAGAAAGATCAGTGACGTTCTTGCTCCTACCTTCAAAGATATAGAGGAACGTTTTCATTCTCCTGCTGCAAAAGTAAACGGTGTTCCTTCAGGATTTGACGACTTTGAGAGGATAACTGGAGGCTTTCAGCCTGGAAGCCTTAATATTTTGGCGGCAAGGCCTTCCATGGGAAAAACGGCTTTTGCCCTTGGTATAGCCCTTAATGCTGCAGTGGAGCACTCCATTCCTGTTTTGATATTTAGTCTTGAGATGAGTGCCGAGCAGCTAGTTTTAAGGATGCTGGGATCAAGAGCCAGGATAAACATACATGATTTGAAGACTGGAGTCTTTCATGAGAACAGTTGGCATGACCTAGCAGAGGCAGCGGGAGAGCTTTCGAGCGCACCCATTTTCATAGATGACAGCTCCGTTCTTTCAACGCTAGAGCTTAGGGCCCGTAGCCGTCGTTTCAAATCCCAGTACGCAAAGGACGGCTTGGGTTTGATAATAGTGGACTACCTCCAGTTGATGCACTTACCCAGGAGAATAGAGAGTAAGCAGCAGGAGGTAGCCGAGATATCTCGTTCGCTGAAAGCTGTAGCCAGAGAACTGGACATGCCGGTGATAGCCCTTTCTCAGCTTTCAAGGGCAGTAGAGCAGAGAAATGAAAAAAGGCCTCAACTTTCGGATCTCAGAGATAGCGGGGCCATAGAGCAGGACGCTGACTTGGTTATACTGCTTTACAGACCAGGTTATTATGAAGCCCCAGGTAGTGAAGCAGAAGATCCTACTGCTGAGGTCATAATAGCCAAGCACAGGAACGGACCTACCGGAACGGTAAGCCTGATTTTCCAGAAAGAGTACGCAAGGTTCGTAAACAAGGCTTACGAGTCCTATTAGAGCCTATCAACTTTTGGGGGGATAGCGCCTTGATCTCAGCTAAAAGAGCAAAGGAACCCAAGATAGAGAACAAAGGGAAGTTGATAAATAGTACCGTGCTTTTTTTATGTCTTTTGGTTTCTTTGACCATCCCTAACGTTATATTTTCTGGTGCAGGGTGGTATCAGTCGCTACATCTTATGAAATGGGCGGTAGCCTTTGCGCCTATAGCCTTGGCTGCGGCTTGGGCAGGAACCAATATGTTGCTAAAGGGCAAGAAAAAATTGAACTTAGAGATGGAGCCCTTCGGTGTAGTGTGGCTGTTTTTGATCTTGTTTTTGACCGTTCAACCTCTGTGGGCTCCAATAACCTCCGTCCCTACCTTTGTTAGAGAATGGTTTTTCTTTGCTGCTTTGTGGATCACATATTTTTTGACCTATCATGATTTTGATAACAGAAAACTAGTTATCCTGCTTTGGTTCGGTGCTCTGAACGCAGCGTTAAACGTTATTTTTGCTGAGCTGCAATATCGGGACCTTATTAAGGATCTTTGGTTCATATTGCCCACGCCGGGGAAGTATATAGGAAATACAGGGCAGCAGAACATGCTTGGCCTTTGGGTTGCAATGATGCTTTTTTCCTCAAGTTTCATGTTTTTGTTCAAAAGGGGAGGCAAAGTATCACAAGGACTGCAATGGGCTAACATAGTCATTCTTTTCCTTCTGAGTTGGGGGTTGTGGAACACCACCAGCAGATCTGCAATATTGTCTTTCGTGGTAGGTTTTGGCGTTTTGCTGCTGACTGCATCTAGACTTAAAGAGCACATTTCAGTTGAAGGCAGAGTTTGGAAGCGTGCCATCTTGTTGGGGGTGATTTTGGTTACTACCTTGGTTGGTACCATCCTCTATGGAAGGGGAGGAGCCTTCTTGGACAAGGCCAACAACATGCTAACCCAGGTGGAAGAAGTGGGCAAAAGAGACAGCATATGGGCCACCGCCTTGACTATGTTCAAGATGCATCCCCTGACGGGGGTGGGGCTAGGGCACTTTAAGTGGAATTACCTGGAAGCCCAGAAAGAAATGCTCAAGGTCTACCCCGGCAAGGAGTGGAAGTTTACTCTTTGGGCTCACAATGAAATTTTCCAGTGGTTTTGCGAGACGGGCCTGTTTGGAGGAATGGTGCTAGTCGCTCTGGGGGGATGGTGGCTTTGGTGTTTTGCAAGAGCTGTCTTAAGCAAGAAAGCCCTATCCCTTGAGGCTTTGTGGGCCTGCGGATTGCTGTTTCTTATATGGTTTGATGCTTTATGGACAAGACCATTCCATAGAATAGAGGATGCCCTTTGGATGGCCTTTGCATTTGCTATCGTCAACAGGGAGATTTTGCCTAAGAATTTTCAATGGACGAAGATAAGAAGAGATTACATGGTGAGGGCTTTGGGTGGTGCTATTCTCTGTTTCAGCTTGTTGGGGATCTTTTCCTTTGGAGGGGCGATGGTGGCCGACAAGCTAATGGTTCGTGCATTGAGATCCAAGGATCCTGAGGTCGCAAGACGACTCTTGGAAGAGGCCCAAGAGCACCTCATGGTGCAAGATCTTGCTGAAAAGCTGATAGCCTATCACTACCTCGAAAAAGCCAAATATTCAGGCAACGTGGAAGACCTGGTTGAAGGGATAAACAGGTTACAGACTTACTTCAATAAGGAACCTCAGTCGCGGGAGCTTTATCGTTTGATTTATTTATACAAGGCTTTTGGAGACAAAAAGATGCTGGACAGCCTAATTGGCTATGCTAATCCATCCAGCTTGGACGAAATTTTAAAGTAGGAGATGGCTCCTTGAGCCATCTCCTACTTTTTGTGCCTTTTTAGTCTAGAGTTAGAAGTTCCCTATATCGGGGATAGGGCCAGTACTCTGATGCTATGGTTTTTTCTGCCGCGTCGCACATGCCCCGTATGCCTTCCATGAAAGGAAGAGCTTCGTTCGTTAAAAATTCCGACTGCTCGTCTGATGACATCTCTTGAGCTTTGACCCGGATGTTGGATAACATCTGAATGGATTTCAGTAGGTTGTTTTTGATTTCGCAAATGCTGCCTAGTTGCTCCTGCCATTCTTGGAGATTGGTGTTTAAATGTTCTATGGCCTTTAAAGCATTGCCTTCCAAGCATATCTGCTTTGATATGGCAGGAAGGACCCCTTCCCAGACCATTGACTCCATTACGGTCATCTCAATTTCCAGCGTTTTGTTGTATTGTTCTATTTTTGTCTCAAAAAGAGACGCTATTTCCTTTTCTGTCATTATTCCGAGGGAGCTTAATAGCTCCATGTGCTCAGGTTCCAGGTAAAGCCTCAAGGCATCGTAAGTTGTTTCTGCTATGGGTAGTCCCCTTCGCTTTGCCTCTATTACCCACTCAGGGGAGTAGCAGTTTCCTTCAAATCTTATGTTCTTGCTCTCTACTATTGCCCACCGGATTGCGTCCAGAGCAGCATCGGCTATGTCTGTTGAGCCCAGCCTTGATTCGATTTTACCCAGCAATTGATCCATACCCCATGCCCATACTGCCAAGATCATGGTAAGGGGGCCCGCTGGAGACTGGGATGCTCCTGGAGCTCTGAACTCAAACTTGTCGCCGGTGAAAGCCAGGGGGGCGGTTCTATTTCTGTCGGTGTTTTCTTTTCTGATAGTGGGTAGTCGGCTTAGTCCGATATCCAGTAAGCCCTTTGAAGGCATCTCATCTGGAAGGCCTTTTTCTATCTGTGTCATTATTTGAGTCAAGACATCTCCCAAGTAAACGCTTATTATGGCTGGAGGTGCTTCATTTCCTCCTAAGCGATGCATGTTACCCGGCGTTGCTACCGAGGCTCGCAACAATCCACCATATTTGGCTACGCCAATAAGCAGTGAGGACAGCAGGGTCAAAAATTGCAGGCTTTTTCTTTGGTTCGTTGGAGGTTTTAGCAAGTTTCTGCCTTCGCTGTCCACTAGGGAGAAGTTCATGTGTTTCCCGCTTCCGTTTATGCTGGGGAAGGGTTTTTCATGGAGTAGCAACCTGAGGCCATGCTGTCTAGCTAATCTCCTCATCTGCTCCATTAGTATCTGGTTTTGATCCACCGCGAGGTTTGCCTCCGAGAATTGGGGGGCGAACTCGAATTGGCAGGGAGCTACTTCGTTGTGTCTGGTTTTAACCACCATTCCCAGGGATCCCATCATTTCAGCCACATCTTCCATGAAGGATAATGCCCGTGGGTGAATGGAGCCAAAGTAGTGATCTTCCATCTGTTGTCCTTTAGGGGGAAGAACTCCCATTAGCGTCCTGCCGCAAAAGAGGATATCTGGCCTCTTTAAGCTCTTTTCTGCATCAACGAGAAAAAATTCTTGTTCAGGTCCCATGGTCACCTTTACCCACTTTACGTTTCGATTCCCGAAAATTTTCAGGATTTTGAGAGCTCTGTTTTCCACGGCGGTTAGTGCTTTGAGTAGGGGGGTTTTCATATCAAGGGGAGTACCGTCGTTGCTTATAAAGACCGAAGGTATGCAGAGAGTGCCTCCTTTCTCTGAAGGAATGACGAACGCAGGGCTTGAAGGATCCCATGCAGTATAGCCTCTAGCTTCGAAGGTAGACCTCATTCCCCCCGAAGGTAAGGAAGAGGCATCGGGTTCACTTTGTATCAAGTCCTCTCCTGAGAAAGTCTCAAGGGGTATGCCTTTTTTGGTGTCTATGCTCAGGAAGGACGAATGCTTTTCAGCGGTCAGTTCAGTTCGAGGATGAAACCAGTGAGTGTAGTATGTCGCCCCCCTGGAAATAGCCCACTCCTTCATGGCCGTCGCTACTACTTCAGCGACATCTTCTTCCAGGCGATTTCCTTCCTCTATTGCGCTTTTTAGTTTTTTGTATATTTGCTTGGGAAGTCGTTCAAGCATTGCTCGATCGTCAAAGACGTTAGTAGCAAAATTCTTTATGGTTCTTGCATCTGCCATTGCGGTAACCCCCTTTATGGGAAATAGTTAGAATATTATGGGGGTTTTTATACTACATAATTTGACTTTTTGCAACAACTATCTGCTCAAAAAGCGCAAAATCAAAGAAATTAGGTTGCAAAAAATGTGTTTTTTTGTGTATACGCAAGCAAGAGGTGTTTTATTCGACCTTAAGTGCCTCAGCAGAGTGTAATATGTGGTGTTCCATCAATTTTTGCGCAAGTTTTTTGTCCCTGAGCTTGAAAGCTTTCACTAGCTCTCTATGCTCATCAAGGCTGGGATTTGTGTCGAAATCAAAAAATGATTCGTAAAAGACCATGAATACATAGATCCGAGAAAGCACGTTGTCCACGTATTCCACAAGCAAGCTGTTACCCGTAGCCTCTGCGATTATATGGTGAAACTGTATGTTTATTCGTAGATAATCTTCAAGATCTTTTCTTTCGAATATTCTCTCTTCTTCCTCTATGGCTTCTTCAAGCCTGCAGATCTGAAGGGGGGTTATTTTATGGATGGCCTTGGCTATGGCCAATTGTTCGAGATAATTGCGAAGTTCGAATGCATCGTTTATTTCCTGCAAAGAAGGAGAGACTAGCCTTGCTCCAGCGTTGGGGGTTATGATGACTAATCCCTCGTTTGCCAATTTTCTAAGGGCCTCTCTGACAGGAGTTCTGCTCACTTGCAGCTCTTTTGCTATCGCTGCTTCAGGTAGTCTCTGGCCTGCCTTTAGCTTCTTTGTAAATATGTCTTTTTTTATTGCTCTGTAAACATACTCTGCTGCCGTTTCGTAATTAACTTGTGGGTTGTTCATGTTCGCCCTTCCTTTCTTCTTACGAGCAAAAATTCTACAACAAAACCTTATCTCTTGACATGAGGAAAAAAGTATTGTAAAACGAACGTATACACAGTATACCATGTATGCAAATTTTTTGAAAGGTTTGTTTCGGGGGGTGATTGATGTGTATCCAGACTTGAAGGGGAAGCGCGTAGTAGTGACAGGAGGCGCAAGCGGGATAGGCTTTGCAACTGCGGAAAGGTTCATCCTTGAGGGGTGCAGGGTTGCTGTGTTCGACAGGGATGAGGAGGCTTTGGAACATACCAAAAGGACATTGTCTGGCTTGGAGTTGGGGATAAAAGCTGATGTTAGCTCTGAAGCTGAGGTTGAAAGAGCTTTCGCGGTTTTGGATCAAGCGTTTGGCGGAGTTGACATCCTAATTTCTAATGCAGGTATAAGCGTAAGGAATAAATTCATCAACATTGGAGCTTCCCAGTGGGACAAGGTTTTGAGCGTAAACCTCAAAGGCATGTTCCTGTGCTCCAGGGAAGCTGCTAAAAGGATGTTGGATCAAGGTAAAGGTGTGATACTAATGACAGCCTCTACTAATGGAATGGAGGGGCATCCTCTGTACGCGGATTACAACGCTTCGAAGGCCGGAGTGATCCTTTTGACAAAGACGCTGGCTTTAGAGTTCGCACCTATCATAAGGGTCAATTCAGTAAGTCCCGGATATGTTCTTACTCCCATGCAGAAGGCTGAATATACGCCTGAGATGTTGGAGGAAGTAAATAAAAAAATACCTTTCAAAAGACATGCACAACCAGAGGAGGTTGCTGCGTTGTTTGCTTTTTTGGCTTCCTCGGAAGCTTCGTACATTACTGGTGCAAATATTCCCATTGATGGGGGAGAAACTGCAGGTTTGGTCTAAATTAGCGGTAGGAGGGTAAAGCCGATGAGGGAAGAACTTTTCAGTTTGAGTGGTAAGGTTGCAGTTGTAACAGGAGCTGCCTCAGGTATAGGAAGAGGCTGCGCGGAGTTTCTTCATGAGATGGGGGCAGCAGTTGCTATTGTGGATGTCTCCCGGGATAAAGGAGAAGAGGTTGCGCTAAAACTTAAGGATCGAGCAAAGTACTTTTTTTGCGATGTTACTGCAGAGCAAAGCTGCGCAGATATGGTGCAAAATGTCATAGACCACTTTGGAGGCATCGACATCTTGGTGAATTGCGCGGGCGTTATTCGGCGGAAAAGCGTAGTTGAACTTGAGGAAAAAGATTGGGATGCAGTGTTGGATGTGAGCCTCAAAGGGACTTTCCTGGTGTCAAAGTACGTAATACCCCAAATGGAAAAAAGAGGCGGTGGCAGCATCGTTAACATAGGTTCCGGATGGGGTATCAAGGGAGGGCCGAAAGCAGCGGCGTACTGTGCCGCAAAAGGAGGAGTGGTCAACCTCACTAGGGCCATGGCGATAGACCATGGGCCTCAGAACATTCGGGTAAATTGCGTAAGCCCAGGAGACACCGATACTCCCCTTTTGAGGGACGAGGCGAGACAACTGGGGATAGACGAGAATAAATGGCTTGAAGAGAGCGCTCAGAGGCCTCTGGCTAGGTTAGGTGAACCCCTGGATATAGCTATGGCCGTTTACTTCCTTGCTAGCGATCTATCAAGATGGATAACAGGAGCCAACCTTGTCGTAGACGGCGGCGGAACGGCTTAAGAGTTGTCAAAAAGGAGGAATGAACTGATGGAGAAACGAAAAGTAGTACACCCTTATATTCCCAACTCAGTACCTGAAGTTCAAAAAGAGATGATGGAGGCCATAGGAATAAATGATATAGAGGAGCTTTACAAGTGCATACCTGACGAATTGAAATTTAAAGGCCCTTTGAACCTTCCGAAACCTCTGCTTTCCGAGTGGGAGCTTAAGCGACATGTAGATGGTATGATGCAAGAGAACGCATCCTGCCTGGAGTATTTGAGTTTTCTAGGTGGGGGATGTTACCAGCATTATGTGCCTGCTATATGTGATGAAGTAAACAGAAGGTCGGAGTTTTTGACTGCCTACGCAGGGGAGCCATATGAGGATCACGGCCGCTTCCAGGCTCTTTTCGAGTATGCGAGCATGATGGCAGAGCTGTTGGAAATGGACGTGGTGAACGTTCCTACTTACGATGGTTCTCAGGCTGCCGCAACGTCCTTGCGCATGGCCTCTAGAATAACCAAAAGAGACAAGGTGCTGGTTTTAGGAAATTCCAATCCCGACAGACTTCGCATAATAAAGAACTATTGTCATCCGGGAGTGGAAGTTGAAGTCCTTCCTTTTGATTTGGAGACTGGGACCGCCAATTTGGATTTACTGAAGCAAAAGGTTGATGAAAACGTAGCTGCGGTATACTTCGAGAATCCCTCTTTCTTTGGAACCGTAGAGGCAAAGGGCCAAGAAATCGCTGATTTAGTGCACGACGCAGGAGGACTTTTGGTTGTTTTCGTAGAGCCCAACTCGCTAGGAGTTTTGGCTCCTCCCAGTAGGTACGGGGCCGACATAGTATGTGGAGATCTTCAGTCTTTGGGGCTTCACATGTACTACGGAGGGGCCAGAGCAGGTTTCATAGCTACTCCGGATGAAGAAAGATTTGTGATGGAGTATCCTTCCAGGCTTTTTGGAATAGCTCCTACATCTCATAAAGAATGGGGTTTCGGCGACGTTGCCTGGGAAAGGACGTCCTTTGCTAAACGAGAGAACGCCAAGGAGTTTGTGGGTACAGCCGCAGCGCTGTGGGCCATAACCGCTGGAGTCTATTTGGCGTTGATGGGGCCCCAAGGCATGGAGGACCTTGGAAAGGGAATCTTGCAGAGGACTCGTTACGCCAGAAAACTGCTCTCGGAGATACCTGGAGTAAAGCCTGTTTTCCCCCAGACTCCAGCTTATAGGGAGTTTGTGCTGAATTTCGACGATACCGGAATGGATGTTGAAGAGATAAACCAAAGATTACTGGAAGAAAAGATATTTGGATGTATTGACCTGTCGAAAAGATTCCCATCCTTGGGTTTCAGTGGTTTGTTCTGTGTTACCGAAATTCACTCTGCAGGTGACATAGAGCGTTTGGCAAAAGCGCTAGCAAAGGTAATAAGCTAGATTTACAAGAAAGGAGATGTGCTATATGGGCATGGACATGAATACCAAATTGCGGGATTTCCACCAGGCAAGATGGGATGAGCCTATAATATATGAACTTTCACGAAAAGGAGAAAGAGGTATATTGGTTCCTGAGGCAGATCAAGTAATGCAGTCTCCTGATGAGGGGTTAGGTGATATCCCAGAGGGATTGCATCGCAAAGAGCCACCAAACTTGCCTGAGATGGGTCAAATGAGGGTGCTGAAACACTACCTTAGGCTATCTCAAGAAAACCTAGGTGCTGATTTGAACATAGACATTGGCCAGGGAACTTGTACCATGAAATACAGCCCCAAGATAAATGACCAACTAGCAGCCAATCCTAAGGTTTCAGAACTTCATCCTTGCCAACCAGAAGAAACGGCCCAGGGTTTGCTTAAGATGATGTATGAGACGGAACAGTATCTCAAGGCCATCTCGGGCATGGATCGCTTCTCCCTCCACCCAGGAGGTGGATCTCATGCTATCTTCACCATTGCGTCCATAGTTAGGGCGTGGGTCGATAGCAGAGGAGAATCAGATAAGCGAGATGAGATAATAACCACTATATTCTCACATCCTTCAAACGCTGCAGCCAGTAAATTGAAAGGGTTTAAAATTATTACTATCTATCCAGGGCCGGATGGAAGGCCTGACATTGAGGCATTGAAAGCTGCAGTTTCGGAGAGGACAGCAGCGCTTTTCATAACGAATCCAGAGGACATAGGAATATATAATTCCAGGATAAAAGAGTTCACCGATATCGTTCATTCTGTAGGGGGATTATGCAGCTACGACCAAGCAAACTTGAACGGCATATTAGGGCTGACTAGAGCAAGAGAGGCTGGGTTCGATCTTTGCTTCTACAACCTTCACAAGACCTTTTCCTCCCCTCACGGTTGTGGAGGCCCTGGTGGAGGAGTAGTAGGGGTGACAGAGGAGTTAGCTAAATTCCTGCCGGTACCCTTGGTATCCTTTGACGAGGGATCTGGTAGATATTTCTTGGATTATGATGTTCCCTGCACCATTGGCAAGGTGAAGGATTTCTACGGAGTAATACCTGTGATCCTAAGAGCATACGCATGGATTAGAAGCCTTGGCGATGAAGGATTGAAAGAAGTAGCCAGGGTAGCTCTGCTAAACAACAACTACGTCTTTAAGGAGATATTGAAGATAAAAGGGGCTAGTGCACCTTATGCTGAAGGCGAATTGAGAATGGAGCAGGTTCGTTACAGTTGGGAAAAGCTTACCAAGGACACAGGAGTAACGACTACGGACATCCAAAACAGGATGTTTGATTTCGGTGTCCATTACTGGACCAGCCATGAGCCATGGATAGTTCCGGAGCCCTTCACCATAGAGCCTACGGAGTCTTATTCGAAGGACGAATTGGACGAGTTCTTGGCGATATTGAGACATGTGGCCAATGAAGCTTACACCAACCCTGAAATAGTCAAGACAGCTCCTCATAGAAGCGTAATACATCACATAGATCACGACTACCTGGATGATCCCAAAAAGTGGGCTATCACTTGGAGAGCCTATAAGAAAAAGTACACGGGATATTTCGAACCCAAAGAGAGAAAAGATGGTTAGCACAGCAAAGAAGATAGGACTGATAATAAACCCTATAGCGGGAATGGGTGGAGCTGTTGGATTGAAAGGTACCGACGGCAAGGACACTTTGGAGAAGGCCCTATCCCTAGGAGCAAGTCCCCGCGCCCCAGAGCGGGCGCGGGAGGCTTTGGATATGTTTTTTCGTTGTGGCACAGAGGCATTTTTTTACACCTGTCCTCAAGATATGGGAGAGAACGTGCTAAAGGAATATACCAAAGAATACGAGCTGGTTTTCCCTCACTTTAAAGAGAAGGCTTCCAGTAGGCAAGATACTTTGAGGGCTGCAAAACGCATGGAGGAGCTGGGAGTGGAGCTCATACTGTTTGCTGGAGGAGATGGCACTGCTCGAGATATATGCGAGGCCGTGGGCCTGAGGGTTCCGGTTTTGGGTATTCCTGCTGGCGTAAAGATCCATTCAGCAGTTTTTGCGGTGACCCCGAAAAAAGCAGGTGAACTTGCTGCTAGGTTTTTGGACGGCAAAGTAAGGAACTTGAAGGAATCGGAAGTAATGGACATAGATGAGGAAGCTTACAGAAAGGGAGAGGTAAAGGCCAGGCTTTTTGGCTACCTGTTAGTGCCTTGGGAAAGAAGCAAGGTCCAATGCAGGAAGTCGGGCTCTATGATGACTGAAAGGGTCGTTCAGCAAGCCATAGCGGAAGAAGTGGTTAGTACCATGGATGAGGGGGTACTATATTTGCTGGGGCCTGGCACAACAGTAAAGGCCATAGCTGATAGGTTAGGCATTGAAAAAAGCCTCCTGGGGGTTGATGCTGTCCTAGACGGGATGTCCTTAGGTCGCGATCTCGCGGAAAAGGACATATTGAAACTGTTGGATGAGTATCCAAAGGTAAAGACTGTAGTTTCACCTATCGGCGGGCAGGGTTACATATTGGGCAGGGGCAATCTCCAGCTTAGCCCAAGAGTAATAAGGAATGTGGGAAAAGAAAACATCATCATAGTCGCCACGCCCCAAAAGATAGCGTCTCTGCACGGTGCACCTCTTTTGGTGGATACAGGAGACTCCTCCTTGGACATGGCTCTTGTAGGAGTATATCCAGTCATTACAGGATACAGAGAAAAGATTTTTTATAGAGTAGAGGCTTGAGGTGCTCCTCAAGCCTCTATTTTTAGTCTTTTGTCAAGCTCTCTCCTAGTCTCTCTGCTTCTGTTAAACTAGGAGAGCCGTCGATGTCACTTGGTTCGTACACGTTGGGCACGGTGATTTTCGCGGCAATTTTCATGCCTAAGAGAGAACACGATTTTTCGAAAGAGTAAACAAGCCCTTTAAACACTTCTTCAGAGGAATCTCCCGCAACAGCTAGAAGTATCGCTTCTTTTCCGGCGAGAGTCCTTGGAGCCTTATTTGAGACATACGGCAACAACCTGTCCCATACGGGTTTAATTTGGGTGCTCCAAGTATACCAGTAGAGAGGCGTTGCAAATACTACGATGTCCGCTTTATCCAAGGCTTCATATATTTCGTGCATTTGATCTGGAACTACACAATGTTTACCGTTGTTCCAGCACATTCTGCAATCCTTACAACCTTTGAGCTCTTTCTCTGCCAACCTTATGATCTCAACGTTGGAGGTATTTTTATTGGCTCCTTTTATAAAAGCCTTGGCCAGTTTTTCACTGTTACCCTCGGTTCTTGGACTTCCTAGAAGAACCAAAAGGTTTTTCATGCTATTTACCCCCTTCATAAAAGTTCTTGAAATCGTTGTAGATACCTTTTATTTCCTCTCTTATCTCCTTTGAAACGGGCAAAAGCGGAGGTCTTGGCGGCCCTCCGTAGAGCCCAGCGATCTCCATTGCGGCCTTCAATCCAGGAACGCCATATCGTTTGGTAACAGCTTGGTTTATATCCACCAGGGCCAGTTGTATTTTTTGAGCATTCTTTATATCTCCGTTGTTGAAGTGCTCAAATATTTCTTTGCATGGTTTTGCGAATATGTTGGCCACTGCCATGGTTCCTCCACTGCATCCCACTGCAAGGGAGGGCAAGAAATAGCTTCCCGATCCAGCAAATACGTTGAAATCTGAAGGAGTGTTTTTGCATATTTGGCATATCTGAACTATGTCGGCGGAGCTGTCTTTGATGCCGATTATGTTTGGGTGCTCTGATAAGGTTTTCACTGTTTTGTGATCCATGTTGAAGCCAGTGTTGGCAGGCATGTTGTATAAGACTACAGGTATGGGCGTATTATCTGCTAGCTCAAAAAAGTACCTTTTAAGGGATTCTTGGGTATTTTGTCCCTTATAATAATGAGGGGGAAGAACTAGCACAGCGTCACAACCTACCCTTGCAGCTTCTTTTGACAGTGCTATAGTCTCTTGGGTTGATGGGCAGTGGGTTCCAGCTATGACCTTAACTTTTCCTCCAGCGTATTTGACGCAGGCTTCGAAAAGTTTTATTTTCTCCTCGTAAGTAAGAAGAGGCCATTCACCGTTGGATCCTGCCGCCACGATTCCGTCTAGTGGTGTGGTTAGCCAGTAATCCATGTTTTTCTTCAAAGCATTCAGGTCAAGTTCATAATTGTCGTCAAAAGGTGTTGGTATGGGTGCGAAAATTCCTTCAAGCTTCATTTTCACTACTCCTTCCAAATTTTAGAAAACTGCGTTCAATATAAATTTTATCCACTTAAGTTATTATACTATAGAGGTGATGAGCATACAGACATAGATGTACAAAAAGAGGTGGTCTGATATTCATGTCCGAGATTAGAATTGGGACATGTTCGTGGATGGACCGCTCGCTGGTGGCAAGCGGGTGGTATCCCAAAAGTGCGAAGGATCCCGAGGATAAGCTGAAGTTTTATTCCCAGCACTTTGACACTGTGGAGGTAGACAGCTCCTTTTACGCCATCCCCAAGGAAAAATCTATTTATGCATGGGCGTTGAGAACCCCTCCTAATTTTTTGTTCAACGTGAAGGCCTTTGGATTGTTCACTTTTCATGCCATATCGCTCAAATCTTTGCCTCTAGAGATAAGAGACGGCATGAATTTAGCCAGGAGGGACCGAGTTAAGTTGTTCGACCTTGAAAGGTCTGTCAGGAGTTTACTTTGGGAGGTTTTTTATCGTAGGATATATGTTCTGCATAATATGGGACGTTTAGGATATCTTTTGTTTCAGTTTCCGCCCTGGTTCAAGTATGAAGCTAAGACTTTGGAGTATATAAGGTTCTTGGCTAAAAAGAGCAGGCCGTTTAAGGTTGCGGTGGAGATCAGGCACAGGTCTTGGCTAGAAGATGATAACAAGGCAGCTTTCCTGAAATTGCTGGAGGATGAAAACTTGGCTTATGTAGCCGTTGATGAGCCCAAGTTGGTATGGACCGTGCCGTTTGAATGGCCCGTGACTGCAAGCTGGGGAACGGTGTTGAGGTTGCACGGAAGAAACAGTGAGGCATGGATGAAAAAGAATATCTCTGTTGCGGAACGCTTTGCCTATAGATATGACGAGGCGGAACTAAGGTCGATAGCAGAAGAAGTAGCAGCTAGAATAGAACAAGTTCCATCAGCCTACGTCATGTTCAACAACTGTTTTAGAGATTTTGCTGTCAAGAATGCTCTCCAGATGAAACGTTATTTAGGTATGGGGGGAGGAAGCACTTTAGAAGTTGAGCAAAAAAATCTTCCCATGGATTGAGCTAAAGGCTATTATGAAGTTAACGTCCTGAGTTTTATAAGATTTTGGGGGTGTGATAGTTGACAGTTATGTACGTTAAGAAAGAATTTACTTTTGATGCAGCTCATTATCTAGGGAAATATCACGGAAAATGCGAACGCCTTCATGGGCATACATACAGGCTGGCAGTCACTGTAAAGGGAGAACCCGACAGTGAAGGTATGGTGATGGATTTCTTGGAGCTCAAGGCAATCGTGCAGGAAAAAGTATTGTCAGCCCTTGACCATTCTTGCTTGAACGATCTGGTAGCCCAACCGACGACGGAGAACATGGTTTTATGGATAAAGGAAAAGTTGGAACCTGAATTTAAAGGGAAGAGCTGCTCCCTTGCCGAAATAGAGCTTTGGGAGAGTCCGGGCAGTTCCGTTATATTGAGGCTGGAGAAGATTTGACATGAAGGACGTTCAGAACGAAAAAGATACCCGCAATATCCCAATAGATAGGGTAGGAGTTACTTCCGTCTCCTATCCCATCGTCGTTTTGGACCCTAAGGAGAACCTGCAACACACGGTCGCTAACGTCACCATGGCGGTGTCGTTACCCCGTAAATTCAGGGGCACTCATATGAGCAGGTTCCTTGAGGTCCTCAACGAATTCAAGGGAAGGGTAACTCTTGAGAGCCTTGAGCAGGTTACCGTCGACTTAAAAAGAAAATTGAATGCAAGTGGATCAGAGGTGAAAATAGAATTCCCCTATTTTATAAACAGAAAGGCTCCCGTTAGCGGATCCACTAGTTACACAAGGTACGATGTGGTTTTCTGGGCCTCCTACGATGAACATTTTGATTTTACGATGAAAGTCACAGTCCCAGTTCAGACCCTATGTCCTTGCTCGAAAGAGATATCCGAGTATGGTGCTCACAACCAGAGGGCAAAAGTTTCCATTGAGGTGAGAATGAACAAACGCATTTGGATAGAGGAGTTAGTGGATGTAGCAGAGAGTTGCGCCTCCTCCCCAGTCTATACCCTGCTTAAAAGAAAAGATGAAAAATTTGTAACGGAGCAGGCATATTCCAATCCTAGATTCGTAGAAGATGTAGTCAGAGACGTGGCCCTAAAATTAGATCAGGATGACAGAGTGGATTGGTTCTCCGTTTCAGTAGTAAGTCAGGAGAGCATCCACAATCATGATGCCTTTGCGAGTCTAGTAAGGGATAAGAGGAGTTGAAGCCCATGGGAAGTAAGGTGTTATTGGTAGGCAAGGCTTTCAAGAAGCTTTTTCCAGAAGTGGAGAGTGTTTTTGATGGTCTGGAGGTAGATGTGTGCTCGGAAGAAGAGCTCTTGAATTACCTTCCCTCAACTGAGGTAATGGTGATAGGACCTATGAAAGTCGACGAAGCCCTTTTGAATAAGGCCCCGAATCTCAAATTTATACATCAATGGGGTGTAGGCGTAGAGAAAATAGATCTGACAGCTTGTGCCGAGCGAGGGGTAAAGGTTTGCAATGTTCCGGCCAAAGGCACAGGAAACGCAGAGGGTGTTGGAGAATTGGCGATAATGCACATGCTTCTTTTAGCTCGGAGGTGGAACCGTACCCAGGAGAACTTACGTAAAAAAAGGCTGTATGCCCCTAGAGGTGTGGCCTTGTGGAAAAAGACGGTGACAGTAATAGGACTTGGAAATGTGGGCCAATGTGTCATCCAGAGGGTTAAAGGTTTTGGTATGAATGTAATAGGAGTGAACAGGTCTTTCAGGCCGGAATTCGACTCTTTAATGCTAGACGAGTTCTGCCTGCTGAAGGACTTGCATCGGGTCCTTCCCAGAAGCAATTTTATAGTTTTGGCATTGGAGCTTAATAAGGAAACCATGAACATAGTTGATGAATCATTTTTCGACGCTGTCTCTGAAGGAACTTACCTAATCAATGTGGCGCGGGCGGAACTTGTGAAAAGAAGCGCTTTAGAGAAAGCTCTTGAGGGAGGCAAGCTTGCGGGTATAGGTTTGGATGTCTTTTGGGATGAGCCTGCAGATCCTGAAGACCCTCTGTTAGCCGATCCTAGAGTCTTGGTTACCCCTCATATAGGAGGGGTAACAGATGAAGCCGTGAAGGGAGTTGCCAATTTTATTGCAGATAACATAAGACGTTTCTACGGAGGCGAAGAATTAAAATCTTTACTGACACGTGGTAATGAGAACTGAAGGTCTGTACCTGATATGAGAAGGAATAGAAGGAAGAACAAACATAAAGCCACTGACAAGATATTCTTGAAATTGCTTTACGTCATATGCTTTGCAGGCATAGTGGCGGGGGCCGTTTACGTATATATCAAGTGGTATGAGCGCTATTCTGCTGCAAGGCCTGCTTTGGCACTGGCGGAAGGATCTTTTTATATCGACGAGACACCTTTAAAGGCCGTGCTGTTGTGGAATGAAAAGGTTATTTACTCCCCAAACGTAGGTAGGGTCTTTTATCCTAAGGGAGTGGGACCGTTCTTCGTTGGAGAGAACGAGACCTTAGCATTTATAGAGTTGGATTCTGGCAGTAAGGTGCAAATTAAGGCCAAAGAACCAGGCTACTTTGTTGCAGGAACAGATGGATATGAAGATAAATGGAATTATATCAATCTATGGAATCATCCTGGGATATCGGTAGAGAAGAAACTAAAACTTATGAGGGATGGTGCGGTTGTCTCTAAAGGGACACCTATAGGCAAGTTAATACCCCAACCCCAACGTTTGCGAGCGATCGTATATTTGGGTCATTTCCCGCTATTGAATGAGTTGATTAAGGGTAGAAAGATGAGCATTAAGATGAACAAAGATAGTTTTATGTTTGATGCAGACATAGAGGCAATAAGCCAGACTGGTTCTCTGAGTAAGGTTTATGTTACATTACCTTTTTTCCCTTTGGAGTATATTTATTCAAGGGGTACCAGTTTAATTTTGTGTATGGGGGAGAGAAGAGGTGTAGTTGTACCAGAAAGCTCTGTTCTTATGCAGGATGGGAAGCTGTGGGTTTACAAAGTTGAAGGAGATGAAGTAATAAGACACGAAATAGAAGGCCTTCCTGTTGGCAAAGGGAAGTTTATGGTCACTAATGGACTTAAACCGGGCGAAGTCGTGGTTAAGAACGCTTCAAAGGCCAGGGAGGGAGTGATCAGATTATGGTGATAGAGGTTATATCGATGAATGTAGCGAAGATAAAAGAGAGGATAGCGGATGCTGCCATCAAGGCCGGCAGAAAGCCTGAGGAAATCAAAATAGTAGCAGCCACGAAGACGAGGACATTGGAGGAAATGATCGCGGTTGCAAAAAGCGGAGTTTACGCCATAGGTGAGAATAGGGTTCAAGAAGCCATGGCGAAAAAGAATAGCTGGCCCGAAGATGTCCGTATACCGTGGCATTTCATTGGTACCCTTCAAAGGAACAAGGCCAGAAAGGCCATAGACATATTTGACTGTATTCAGAGTGTGAACAGCTCTACCTTGGCTGATACGCTCCAGCGCATAGCCAAGGAAAAAAATAAGAAGCTGGAGTGCATGGTTGAAGTGAACATATCAGGCGAGGAAAGCAAACAGGGAGTAGATCCAGGGGACGTTGAGGCGTTGGTGGAACATGTATTGAACGACTGTGATTGCCTTAAACTCATAGGATTGATGGGCATGGCCCCTTTAACTGAGAAAGAGTTCGAGATCAGAAGATCTTTTGCGCTTCTTAGGGAGCTTTGTTCTAAGCTTGAAGAGTCATTACAAATAAGGTTGCCGGAGCTTTCAATGGGAATGAGTGATGATTTCGAATATGCGATAATGGAAGGTAGCACCATGGTTAGAATAGGCACGGCTCTTTTTGGTCCAAGAAGGTGAGCTTGTGAAGAAAGGTGAGGAAAGGAGGGAACGGCATGGGAACTATTATGACGGTGCTGGACATCGAGAACATTTCTTTCAGCAGGTCATTGCGGGGATACAACCCGGAAGAGGTGGAGGATTTCATCGAAAAGGTTATAGCTACTGTTCAGGACTACGCTGAAAAGGTTAAGGTCCTTGAAACAACGGTTGCAAGGATGGAAGATCAGTTGAGGGAGTACAACGAGTTAAAGAAATCTCTGCAGGACGCCCTCATCCTTGCGCAGAAAAGTGCCGAGGAGCGGGTGAGCAATGCAGAGAGCAAGGCAGAGGTTATAATAGCCGAAGCGGAGGCCGAGGCCCATAAGATCGTCATGGATGCCAGAGAGAAAGCTGAAGCATACAGGAGAGATATTGAACGTCTAAAGCAGGTAAGGTACCAGTTCATAGCAGAATTCAAGGGCTTGATATCAAAATATGGATCGTTGCTCAATTCTTTGGAGGCGACGAACATCGAGAAGGAAGAAGTTTTATCTGAGGAGGCATAAAAGCGCATTTGGAAAAGTTGAGAAAAATTGATCTTAGTTCTCCTATTCAGTACCTTAAGGGAGTAGGTCCAGTAAGGGCAAGAAAGTTTAGAAAGCTTGGGGTTGAAACTGTAGAAGATTTGCTGTGGTTTATGCCGAGAAGGTATGAGGATAGGAGCAAGTTATCGGATTTGTCATCCCTGGAACCAGGAGAGACAAAGGCCTTTTTGGCCCGTGTTGTAAGCACAGAAGAGAGGAAAGCCAAGAGAAGGAATCTTACTATCAGCACTGCTTTGCTCACTGATGGTTCATCGTTTGTCCAGGCAGTTTGGTTCAATCGCCCAGGGTTGAAGAGTGTCTTAGAGCCTGGCACTAGAGTGGCTGTTTATGGAAAAATCGAAATAAGGGAAGGAATAAAACAGGTCAATAACGGTGAATTTGAGGTGTTGGACGAGGATTCATCTCCCGAGAACGTGGGAATGATCGTGCCTGTATATCCCGGAACTCAGGGATTGGTTCAAAAGTGGATTAGGAAAATAGTGAAGGAAGCTTTGCGTTTGATAGAGGAAGAAGTGGAAGACCCTTTGCCCATAGACATCTTGACTAAATACGATTATCCCGACTTTTTCCGAGCTATCAAGGAAATGCACTTCCCAAGCTCCAGGGAGAGTTGGTTGGCTGCCCGTAACAGGTTGGCCTTCCAGGAGCTTTTCTTGTTGCAACTGGGACTTGCTGTGAGGCGAAGGTCTTACGTTGAGGACAATAAGGGGCATAAATTCAACGTGAACGGCCCTTTGGTGGATACGTTCATTCACAAAGTGCTACCCTTTAAGTTAACGGATGCCCAAAAAAGAGTGTTTTCAGAGATAAGGGATGATGTGTCGAAAGAAATACCAATGAACAGGCTTTTGCAGGGAGACGTAGGATCTGGTAAAACGGTTATTGCGATACTTTTCATGCTCTGTGCTATAGACAGCGGATATCAGGCTGCTTTTATGGCCCCTACCGAGGTTCTTGCCAAGCAGCATTTCGAAAAGATTCATAAATGGTTGACCCCCTTGGGAGTAAAGGTTTCTTTGTTGACAGGTTCTGTGCCTTCCGCAGAGAAAAGGATAATTTACGAGGAAGTTTCTAATGGATTGGTGAACATCGTCGTAGGTACCCATGCCCTAATACAGGACAATTTGGTTTTCCGGGATCTAGGTGCTGTTGTCATAGATGAACAGCATAGGTTTGGGGTATTGCAAAGGGGCATCTTGGCTGATAAGGGGGAACATCCCCATGTTCTGGTTATGACTGCGACTCCTATTCCAAGGACTTTGACGCTTTCGGTTTATGGTGATTTGTCCGTGTCTGTCATAGATGAAATGCCGCCTGGCAGGAAAGATATAATAACTAAAAGCGTGAAAAAGGAGCAGGAGTCAGAACTCTTAAGTTTTTTGAAAGAAGAGATAAAAGCAGGTGGGCAGGTCTACTGGATATGCCCTATGATAGATGAAAATGAGGAGTTGAGCATAGCGTCAGCAGAGAGTCGGTTTTCTCATTTGAGGGAGATATTTAAGGAAGAGACCGTTGCCCTTCTCCATGGAAAGAAACCCTATAGGGAGAAAGAACAGATAATGAGAGATTTCGAAAAGGGGCATATTGATGTTTTGGTGTCCACAACTGTTATAGAGGTGGGAATTGATGTGCCCAATGCGACTGTCATGGTGATTGAAGATCCGTGGAGGTTTGGACTATCGCAATTGCACCAGTTGAGGGGTAGGGTCGGCAGAGGCAATAAGCAGGGATATTGTTTCCTTTTGGGCCGGCCGGACGATTATGATGGAAAAAGGAAGATTGCAGCAATGTGTTCCACTAACGATGGCTTCAAGATCGCTGAGGCGGACCTTGCCATAAGGGGGCCAGGTGAAGTGTGTGGAACAAGACAGCATGGAGTAACAGATTTTAGGGTTGCCAACTTGCTTCGTGACAGGAAAATACTTAACTTGGCCAGAAAAGAAGCTTTCTCTTTGATAGAAAAGGATCCCAAGCTGGAGGGATACCCCAAACTGAAAGAATTATTATTGAGACAGCTGGGAGATAAATTGGATTTGGTGATAACGGCATGAACGAAGAAGAGAGAAAAGCCAAAGAGTTTGCAATGAGGCTGTTAAGTAAAAGGGCATACACCCGAAAGGAAGTGATGGATAAGCTCAGAAGGAAAAACTTTAAAGAAGAAGTTTCGACAAAGGTGGTAGAAATTCTGGAAGAATATGGTTTAATAGATGATAAATTTTATGCTGTGTGTTTTGCTGAAACCCACCAGGAGTGGGGCCTGAGAAGGATTTTGCTGGAGCTTCGTAGAAGGGGAATATCGCAAAGAGATATGGAAGAGGTGAAAGAGCGGTTTGGCGAGGAGGAGTTTGAAAAATGTCTCAGGTTGGCTTCTGAATGGAACGGTCTCCTGAGCAAGGAACAAATGACAGCTAGGCTGCTAAGGAGGGGGTTTGCCCCTTCAACAATAAGGAAGGTCTTAGACGCAACTTGTGAAGATTTAGTTTAATGGGTAGAATACGGTTGGTGCGAAAGCACTCGTAAGATATGGAATATCCTGTAATTACTATTATGTAACTTGACAATGGAATAAGGGGTGATGTTTACATGCTACCATTTGTGCTCGTAGCGGGCGCTGTCGTAGGCGTTGCTGCCGGCTTTTTTGCTTACAGGATTCTCATAACGAAAAAAATAAGAACTGCGGAAGAAGAGCGAGAGAGAATCCTTAAAGAGGCCCAGCAGGAAGCCGAAAGGCAGAAAAGAGAGATATTAACGGAAGCTAAGGAAGAAATAATAAGGTTGCGCCAAGAAACTGAGAGGGAGATTAGGGAAAGGCGAATAGAGCTGCAAAGAGCGGAGAGGAAAATAGAACAGAAAGAGGAAAATTTAGAGAAGAGGCTGGACATTCTTCAGAGGCGCGAGGACGAAATAAGGCAGAAACAAGAAGAACTTAGAAAGAAGAGCGAAGAAATTGATGTCTTGCATAAGGAACAACTGAAGAAATTGGAAGAGATAGTAGGTATGACGAGGGAAGAGGCCAAGGATCTATTGCTGAAAGAGGCCGAAGAGGAAGCAGCATATTTTATCGGAGCAAAAATTAAAGAGTTGGAAGAAAAGGCTAAAAGGGAAGCTGAAAAGCGAGCAAGAGAGATAGTGGTTAGCGCGATACAGAGGTGTGCAGTGGATCAAACCTCGGAGATGGCGGTCAGCGTGGTAAATTTGCCGTCTGACGAGATGAAAGGAAGGATAATAGGTCGTGAAGGCAGAAACATAAGAGCCTTCGAGACTTACACGGGGGTAGACTTGATTGTAGATGATACCCCTGAGGCGGTTGCTCTGAGCAGCTTTGACCCGGTAAGGAGAGAGGTCGCGAGGTTATCCTTGGAGAGGTTGGTCACGGATGGTCGCATTCATCCTGCCAGGATAGAAGAGGTCGTAGAGAAAGCTCAAAAAGATGTGGAAGAGATGATACTTGAGGCGGGAGAGGAAGCTTTACTGGACGTGGGGATAAAATCCATCCATCCTGAGTTGGTTAAGCTACTGGGACAACTCAAGTTCAGGACGAGCTATGGACAAAACGTTCTCTCTCATAGCTTGGAGGTTGCACACCTAGCTGGAATGATGGCGGCAGAGCTCAATCTGGACGAAACTCTGGCTAAGCGTGCTGGCTTGCTGCACGACATAGGCAAGGCTGTGGATCACAAAATGGAAGGTCCCCATGCTCTGATTGGAAGGGATTTAGCCAAGCGCTATGGGGAACCTCCCGAAGTTGTCAGCGCTATAGCTTCTCACCATGAAGATGAGGAAATGACTTCTGTCTACGATGTCTTAGTGGCTGCTGCCGATGCTGTAAGTGCCTCAAGGCCTGGTGCTAGAAGGGAAAGCCTGGAGTCGTATATCAGAAGGCTTGAAAAACTTGAATCTCTGGCAAAATCCTTCAAGGGAGTAAGCAAGGCATATGCAATTCAGGCTGGAAGAGAAGTTAGGGTCATGGTCTCTCCTAACGTTGCTGACGACGAGGCCATACATAAAATAGCCTTTGATATAGCCAGAAAAATAGAAGAAGAGATGAAATATCCAGGCCAGATAAAAGTTGTCGTGGTAAGAGAGACCAGGTCCGTTGAGTACGCAAAATAGGGAAAGATAGGAGAAAGCAATGAAGATTCTTTTTGTGGGGGACATAGTCGGAAGACCGGGAAGAGTGCTCCTTCGTGAAAACTTAAAGCAGCTGGAATCTCGGTTTGGCCCCTTTGATTTTCGCATTGCCAATGCAGAAAACGCTGCCGGGGGGTTTGGGCTTACAGAGAAGGTGATGAACGAGCTTTTCAGTATGGGTTTCCACTGCCTAACTAGTGGGAATCATATATGGGACAAGAAAGACTTTCTCGAGGTTCTGGACAGCGAAAGAAGGCTGCTGAGGCCTGCCAATTACCCTCCGGGGGTTCATGGGCAGGGGTATGGTTTTTTCCTCTCAGATAAGGGTACTAGGGTGTTGGTTGTAAATTTACAAGGCAGAGTATTTATGCCTCCAATTGATTGTCCCTTCAGAAAGGCCGAGGAGATCATTAGAGATAGCAATGCTGAAGTAGTTGTAGTTGACTTTCATGCAGAGGCGACCTCAGAAAAAAAGGCGATGGGGCTGTTTCTAGACGGAAAAGTATCTTGCGTCCTGGGTACTCATACGCACGTTCAGACGGCAGATGAGCAAATATTGCCCAACGGGACGGCTTACATAACCGATGTGGGTATGACAGGCGGTCATGCTGGAGTTATAGGCATGGAGAAGTCAGGAGTCATGGAAAGGTTTCTCAAGGGTACGCCTTCCAAGTTTGAGGTATGCAAAGAGGGATTGATATTGAACGCAGTGGTGGTGGAAGTAGATGAAACCACAGGGAAGGCAACCAATATTTTAAGGATTTATGAAGTTTACGAAAAATGAGAGGCGGGAGAATTCTCCCGCCTCTCATTTTTTTGTCTAGCTCAGCAGATTCGCGGGAGCATCTCTCCTACGGGCATATCTACGAGTCGTTTTCCCCCAGCTTTTGTGTTCATTCCCACATAACCTTTGTGTTCTTCAGTGATTTGTCCAATTATTTGTGCCTTTTTCCCGAGCTCGTGGGCTTTTAACTTCGAAAGAACCTTTTCAGCATCTTCTGGGGCGACAGCTATCACGGCACAGCCCTCGCATGCTAAGTAAAGGGGATCGAAACCTAAAATGTCGCATATGGAAGAGACTTCACTGGAGATTGGGATCTTTTCTTCATAAATGTCTATTCCCAAGGATGTGGATTCGGCCCACTCACATAAGACTGTCCCTAAACCGCCCCTGGTGCAGTCCCTCATGCATTTTATGCCTTTCATCTCTATTATTTGCTCCACCAAGGGCCATAACGGGGCACAATCGGATTTTAGAGAGGGCACTGTCAGTCCGTATCTTGCGGCCGCTATAGTTGCTTCGTGTTGACCTATCTCTGTGGTGACTATTAGTACGTCGCCAGGAACAAGGCGCACCATGCCCAGAGGCTCCCTGTCCAAAGGCGGAGTGCCTATAGCACAAGTAGTTATATATAGTCCGTCGACTTGACCTTTCGGTAGCACCTTGGTATCTCCTGTCACAAGCTGTATTGAGAGTTCAGCGCATGTATTTGCAGCGCTTTCCATGTAGGATAAAAGCTCATTTTTATCAAGTCCTTCTTCTGCTATCAAGCCCATAGCGATGAATTTGGGTTTAGCCCCTCTCATGGCTAGGTCGTTTACGGAGCCACAGATTGCAAGTTTCCCTATGTCGCCCCCAGGGAACGTCCTTGGAGATACGGTGTATCCGTCTATAGTTACAGCGATATTACCGTCGACGATTGCACAGTCCTCCAGATAGGGGCTGGAGGAGGTCTTTTGGAAAGGCCTCAATATTTCGGATATTATTTCTGAGGTCAGCCTTCCGCCGGTTCCATGTCCTATGTGCAGTTTCTCCATTATAATTGCCCCTTCCTGTCGTACTTGTATTGTGCAGCGCAGCTACCTTCGCTTGACACCATGCATGGCCCTACGGGCTTCATGGGGGTACAAGCCCTGCCGAAGAGAGGACATTCTATTGGGCTTATGAGGCCCTTCAAGACGTCGCCGCATCGGCAGCCCGTTGGGAGGGGTGAAGGCTTCTTTTCTATGTTTAGGCGGAGTGACGCGTCGTGGATTTCGAACTCTGGGCGTATCTTATAACCAGAAAGAGGTATCTCTCCTAGTCCTCTCCAATAGGCGTTGCATGGTTCGAAGACTTTGTCGAGAAGCTCTTGTGCGGTCTTATTGCCCTCCGGCCTTACCGCTCTTGGGTACATTGATTTAATTGTAGGTTCTCCTTTTATTACCTGCCTGGCTATTTCTAGAAGACCGGCCATTATTTCGAAGGGTTCAAATCCTGCAATAGCACAGGCTTTTCCGTATTTTTCAGGTATGAAGCGGTATGGGTTTAATCCTATGATTACGCTCACATGTCCTGGAAGTAGGAATCCGTCTAAAGACAGCTCTTCGGAGTTGGCTAAGGCTTCCAGTGCGAGGGGGACAGTTTTATGCATGCAAAGAACCAAAAAATTATCGAGCTTTCTTTTTTTTGCCTCAATCAAAGCCAAAGCTGTTGCTGGTGCTGTCGTCTCAAACCCGACTCCCAAAAAAACCACGTTTTTATCTGGGTTCTCTTCGGCAAGGTCGAGGGCTTGAGTGACAGAGGTTACTACCTTTACAGATCTTCCTCTAGCCCTACATTCTTGAAGAGAGGTCCAGCTTCCTGGGACCCGCAACATATCACCATATGTGGCCACTATGGAATCTTCCCTTTCTGCTATGGAAATAGCTGCATCTATCTCCGATTGGTCTGTTACGCATACGGGGCATCCAGGCCCTGATACGAGTTTGAAGGATTTAGGTAGTAGTGCCTTTAGGCCGTGGCGGAATATGGCAACTGTGTGAGTCCCGCATACTTCCATGACGGTAATGGATTTCGTAGCAGCTTCCTCTAGGAGAGAGTTTAAGGCGTGGGATAGTATAGGAACTATTTTTTCTTTATTTTCTGTTTGAGGCGTTTTCATTTTCCATCACTTCCCTTAGCTCTTCCCATAAGCTGCATATTTCTTCTCCTTCGCTTCCTTGAAGTTTTTCTATGGCGAAGCCAGCATGAACTAGAACCTTGTCGCCAATCGAGATGTTGGATACCATATCTGTTCGTATTTCAACCTCAACCGGTCCCGCTGCGGCTATGGCCCTGTTTTCGTCCAGTATTTTTATTATTTCGTGAGGTACTGCAAGACACATATCGGTGCTCCTTCCATAAGAGGTTGTAAGTCGTTAAACATTCTATCCTTAAATGGAAGAATTAGGAAGTGTTAGGATCCTCTGTCTTTGTTATTATAAATAAAGAAGCTTTTTGAGAGGGATGAAAGGAATTGAAGGTGAGCATAGTCCAGCTTGCAGTTTCTCACGGAGACCCTGAAAAAAACATACGCATGGTCATCAATACCTTGGAGAGTGCTCTCAAAAGAAGATGCGATGTTGTGGTGTTGCCTGAACTTTGGAATGCCACCTACCCAGTAACTGACCCTCGTATTCTTGTCAAGGATAATTCACATGTGCTTGACACCATTGGAAGACTGGCGAAAAGACATAAAGCTTGGATAGTGGCTGGTTCCATGGCTATTGCTACTAAAAGGGGAAACAGGAACAGATGCTATGTATACTCTCCTGATGGCGATAGGGTATTTTACGACAAAATTCACTTGTACCCAGGAATGAAAGAGCCTAACTTGTTCAGTGGCGGATCATCTTTAGGGATTGTGCCAATAGCGGGAATTTTGTGTGGAGTGATGATATGTTTCGACATGGAGTTCCCGGAAGTTCCCAGGGCTTTGGGAGAAAAGGGTGCAGTGGTGTTTTTTGTTCCAGGCGCTTGGCGAAGAGAGCATATTCGCCTTTGGAGAACTCTGCTTATAGCAAGGGCAATAGAGAACCAAGTGTTTGTCGTAGGAGTCAATAGATGCGATAAGGGCAAGAACTTTTCTTTCGGCGGGCAAAGCATGATAATTGATCCCTTTGGTGATGTATTGGTACATTTGGGCGAAAATCAAACCATAGAGAGTGTGTCGCTAGATTTGAGCTTGGTGGATGAAGCCAGGAGGAAAAATTCGATTGTGTCCTCCAAAAGACCCGCTCTTTACCGAAAGTGGAAATAAAAATATAATAGCATGCAAAATAAGGAGTTGCTGAGGAAAGGAAAGTTGAATTTAGGTTACAAGGTTTTTTAAAAATCAACCCAAGGTATTGCATGAAAATTCAAAAAATACTTATAATATAAAGGGCCTTTTATGAAGGGGAGGTGATGGCCAGGGCAGAGATGTAGGAGGCAAATGGTAGAGGCTATAAATAGATGATAGGAGGGATAGTATGAGTAACGGAGCGGAAAGAGAACAGTGGGGTTCCAGGTTGGGATTCATCTTGGCAGCGGCAGGCTCGGCTGTAGGTCTTGGGAATATATGGAGGTTCCCTTACATAACAGGACAAAACGGTGGGGCTGCCTTTGTTCTGCTTTACGTGGCTTTGGTGTTTATTATAGGCTTCTCTGTCATGTTGGCCGAGATAGCAATTGGTAGGGCTGCCCAGCTTAACGCCGTTGGCTCTTTTAAGAAGCTTAAGGGTGGAGCTTGGACGATTGTTGGTTGGATGGGTGTGGCCGCAGGTTTCATAATTCTTTCCTATTACGGTGTAATCGCAGGTTGGACCATAGCTTATTTCATCAAATCTTTTACTGGTCTAATGCAAATTGCGGAGCAAGGCAAAACAGCGGACTTCTTCGTAGGATTCATAACCAATCCCGGTTTGGTTATAGCATGGCAGGCTCTGTTCATGCTGGTGACGATTTATATAGTTTACAAAGGTATAGGAGAAGGGATAGAAAAGTATTGTAGGGTTTTGATGCCCGCCCTTTTCATTATTTTGCTTGTTTTGATCGTAAGATCTGTTACCCTGCCGGGTGCAGGAGCCGGTATCGATTTTTATCTAAAGCCTGATTTCTCCAAGATAACCGGAGGGACTTTGGGTGCCGCTTTGGGGCAGGCCTTCTTCTCTTTGTCTTTGGGCATGGGGTGTATGATCACCTATGGCAGCTATCTGGATAAGAAAGAAGTCCTGCCTGGTGCTGCAGCTCAGGTTTGTTTCCTGGATACTTTGGTAGCTTTCCTGGCCGGTTTGGTCATCTTCCCGGCAGTTTTTGCCTTTGGAGTAGAGCCTGGTGCAGGACCTGGGCTTACTTTCATCACTCTTCCCAACGTATTCGCTAAGATGCCTGGGGGAGCCATATGGTCAGGATTGTTCTTCTTGCTTCTTTTCGTTGCAGCGTTGACTTCTGCTATATCTCTTCTGGAAGTGGTATCCGCGTATTTCATTGATGAAATGAAATGGTCGAGGGCGAAAGCCGCGTGGATTAATGGGCTTGTTATATTCCTGCTGGGTATCCCTTCTGTGCTCGGCTTGGCGGGTAAGCTTCCCAAGTTTGCTGGAAGGGATTTCCTCGACTCCGCGGACTTCATAGCCTCCAACGTCCTCTTGCCCTTGGGCGGACTGTTTATAGCTTTGTTCGTGGGCTGGGTCTGGACGGAAGGAGCAGAGAAAGAAGTTACCAACAATGGCACAAAACCTTTTGCCCTTCACACTGCATGGCTCTGGGTGTGCAGAGTGATTGCCCCTATCGCTATCGCTTACATATTCATCACTGGCCTGAAATGGTAATGAAAAAGTAGTCATAGCCGTGTAAGAGCCGGCCCTAGAAGGGCCGGCTCTTACGTTTTTAAATTCAACAAAATCGGTTGACCGACAGAGGTATTTGTGCAAAAATACACTTGCTAGGTTCGGATGAAGGCCGCAAGAGAGACCTCTGCCCTGTAAGGGATAAAAGAGGCGCCGAAGGTGCAACCCTAGCGGAAGGTTGCTGGGGGAAACTCTCAGGCTAAAGGATTGCGGCTGGACGAGTCTCTGAACACGATGCCCCTCTGTCTCTTGTGGCATCGCAGGAACAGAGAACCCACCTATTCAAGTAATAGGGGGTTTTCCAATGTTCGACGAATACAAAGAATATAAGGTCGTTTCGAACAATCCTCTGCTCGAAGGTAAGGTTTCTTCTTGCCTTGAGCTAGTCAGTGGTGGTGCTTTATCTGTTTTTGAGAAAGCGAGAGACTACATACACTTAGGGTGGACCCTTCTAAATCATCCCCTTTACGGTAATTTTACTCCGAAACAGCAACCTTACAGAACTATACTTCTTGGCCGCAAAGCGGTAGAGGATCACAAGTTTCATCAGGTGGATTTGGATTCACTGCAGCTAATAGAAGGTAGTATCCAACGATTTTCCTCCGGTTTCCCTGAGGGAGCAAACCCCCTTTCGTTCAAACATTTTTCCCAAGAGATTCTTGATGATTTTGCTACCGTAGATTTGTACCTTGTGTCAGTTAACTTGGAAAGATACGGGATAAAGCTTAATACAGCATAGCTGGAATTGTTAAAAGGCGCTCCGATGTGGAGCGATCAGAAAGATTTTTAAAAGGAGGTGAAAGAGATGATAGAGGTAAACAAGGATAATTTTGAGGACGAAGTTATCAAAAGCGAACTGCCAGTAGTGGTAGACCTGTGGGGGCCAAAGTGCGGTCCTTGTTTGGCGTTGATGCCTCAGGTTGAGGAGCTTGCAAAGGAATACGAAGGCAAGGTTAAGTTTTGCAAGCTCAATGTGGCAGAAAACAGGAGATTGGTGATTTCCCTCAGAGTGATGGGCGTTCCTACGTTCCTTTTCTACAAAGATGGGGAATTGAAGGACAGGATCACAGGCGGGGATGTTACACCTGAGGCCATAAGGGAGAGAGTGGAAAAGCTGCTCTAGTAGAAAGAATACGACAATGAAAGGAGGGATTGAGTTTGAGGTTAGAACTGCATAAGGTGAAAGTAAAGGATTTACAGTGGGGGGAGAAGACTTCTTTTGATGGGGGCGTACTATACATTAACAAAGAAGAAATAGAAAAAATGCTTTTAGAGGATGAACGTTTCGTTAAAGTATCTGTCGACCTCGCTAGACCTGGAGAAAGCGTAAGGATCATGCCTGTAAAGGATGTCGTTGAACCCCGATGCAAACTCGAAGGGGAGAACGAAGTTTTCCCTGGATTCATAGGCGATGTGGATACAGTGGGTTATGGTAAAACTTTGGTGCTTTCCGGCGCTGCAGTCGTGACATGTGGCAAAATAGTCGGGTTCCAGGAAGGAATCATCGACATGTCAGGCCCTGGCGCGGAGTACACTCCTTTCTCCAAGACAAATAACGTTGTTTTGGTTTTTGAACCCAAAGAAGGGCTTGAGAAGCATGACTATGAAGCTGCTTGCCGCGTGGCCGGTTTGAAGGTGGCTTATTATTTGGCCTGTGCCGCAAAAGGGGCAAAGGCCGATGATGTGGAGGTTTATGAGCTACCTTGCTTTGCCGAGGCCATGAAGTCCCATGAGGGCCTTCCTAAGGTGGCATATCTTTACATGCTGCAATCCCAGGGGTTGCTCCATGACACCTATGTTTATGGAGTAGATGCTAAAAAGATATTGCCCACGCTAATACACCCCAACGAAGTAATGGATGGAGCAATTATTTCTGGCAACTGCGTCTCCGCCTGCGACAAGAACAACACTTATTCTCATCTCAACAACCCTGTTATAAAGGAAATGTACGCAAGGCATGGCAAGGATTTTAATTTTGTTGGGTGCATAATCACCAACGAGAATACCACACTTGCAGATAAGAAGAGAAGCTCCTCCTATGCGGTAAAACTTGCCAGGCTTTTAGGGGTTGATGGGCTCATAATCACCGAAGAAGGATTTGGGAACCCAGATACAGACCTGATAATGAACTGTCGCAAGGCAGAAAAGGCGGGCATCAAAACGGTTCTTTTGACTGATGAATATGCAGGTAGGGATGGTGCAAGCCAATCCCTTGCTGATGCCTGCCCTGAGGCTGATGCAGTGGTCACCGCTGGTAACGCAAACGAAGTGGTTGTGCTACCTAAGATGGACAAGGTCATTGGTTTCCCAGAGTATGCTGACGTAATAGCAGGAGGTTTCGACGGTTCCCTTAGAGAAGACGGCTCCATTGAAACGGAAATTCAGGCAATAACTGGTGCCACCAGTGAGCTTGGTTTCAATAGGATAGCTGCTTACACAGGTTAATGTTTTAGGTTAGGACTTAAAGATTAAAGACAGGGGGTGTAAGTCATGGGTAAGCTAGCGGGGAAAAAGCTGATCCTCCTAGGAGAGCGCGACGGCGTCGCCGGGCCGGCTATGGAGGAGAGCTTGAAAAACAGCGGTGCTGATATAGTTTTCTCCGTAACAGAATGCTTCGTCTGAACGGCTGCAGGAGCGATGGACCTGCAGAACCAGCAGAGGGTTAAGGATGCAGCAGAAAAATTTGGCCCAGAGAACGTAGTTGTGGTATTGGGTTCTTCCGATCCAGAAGGGGCCGAGATATATGCTGAGACCGTCACAAACGGTGATCCGACCTTTGCAGGTCCATTGGCAGGAGTCTCGTTGGGACTCGCCGTATATCATGTTTTCGAGCAGGAGATCAGGGAAGAGGCTGACCCCTCCATCTGGGAAGAACAGATTGGCATGATGGAGATGGTCCTTGACACTGAAGCACTTGCTGAAGCGGTTAAAAAGATCAGAGAGCAGTACAGCAAATATTCCCTTTAGACAACAGATATCTGCGGAAGGGGGGGGAAGAATGGCGTATCGAGTAGTGCATTACATAAACCAGTTTTTTGCTGGTGTTGGAGGAGAAGAAAAAGCTGACTACAAGCCTGAGGCACGAGATGGTGCAGTAGGGCCCGGGATGGCGCTTAATGCTGCCCTTGGCGGTGAGGCAGAAATTGTAGGAACGGTTATATGCGGAGATTCCTACTTTGCCGACAATATAGAGGAGGCAAAGAAGCAGATTCTTGAGCTTATTGCGGGATTCAAGCCAGATGCCCTGGTAGCAGGTCCGGCTTTTAATGCCGGTAGGTACGGTACGGCCTGCGGTGCAGTTTGCGAAGCTATTGCCAAAGAGCTTGGCATACCCACTGTCACTGGTATGTACGAGGAGAACCCCGGTGTCGATATGTTCAGGAAGGCAACATACATAGTAAAGACGGCGGATAGCGCCAGGGGCATGAAGGATGCCATACCTGTAATGGCTAAGCTCCTACTCAAACAGCTTCGTGGAGAGCCCATAGGAAGACCAGAGGAAGAGGGTTATATTCCTAAGGGCGTAAGGATCAACTACTTTGCAGACAAAATAGGCGCTGCAAGGGCAGTTGAGATGTTCGTGAAAAAACTTAAGGGCGAGCCGTACGTTACGGAGTATCCAATGCCCGTGTTTGATAGGGTGCAACCCAATCCTCCTATAACAAATATGGCCGAAGCCACTGTGGCTTTGGTGACATCGGGAGGAATTGTTCCCAAGGGCAACCCCGATCATATTGAGGCGTCCAGCGCGTCCAAGTATGGTGAGTACAGTCTGGCAGGAATGGAGACCATCACCTCTGAGACTCATGAGACTGCTCATGGTGGATATGACCCCACGTATGCCAATGAGGATCCTAACCGGGTTCTTCCGGTGGATGTCATGAGGGAGTTGGAGAAAGAAGGGGTCATTAAGAAGTTCCATGAGGTATACTATTCAACAGTTGGTAACGGAACTTCTGTTGCGAACGCTAAGAAATTTGGAGCCGAGATTGCGCAGAAACTGAAAGATGCCAACGTCAATGCAGTAATAGTGACTTCGACCTGAGGAACCTGTACTCGTTGCGGTGCAACGATCGTAAAAGAAATTGAAAGAGCAGGTTTGCCTGTGGTTCATGTCTGCACGATAGTGCCCATTTCCTTGACTGTAGGAGCTAACAGAATAGTTCCTGCCGTTGCTATACCTCATCCATTAGGAGATCCAACAAAAACCAAAGAAGAAGAGAAAGCGATACGCAAGCATCTCGTAATGAAGGCCCTTAAGGCTCTTCAGACAGAGGTGGAAGACCAAACTGTATTTAATGATTAACATTTAAAAGGGAGGGGGAGGTGTGTCTTTCCCCTCCCTTTTTAGGAGGAGGAAATCAAAATGGCTAAAGCATCGATAAAAGGCTATTCTTACTGCTTAAATCACGTTCCAAATCTGGCTTTTCATTACGGCAATACTCCTTTCACGGAGAGAGTTTTGAGAGGAGAGACGGAGTTCTTAGGAAACCTTAAGGGTAAAATGCAAAGTTTCGAAGAGGCTTGCGCATATGCTCCCAACCAGGCCTACATAGGTGGCATTTCTTTAACGGATCTGGAGCAGCAGCCTAGCCCTATGTACGAAAATAGATTGAAGAGTTTCGACCGTTTTGGCAAATATGGGGAAATAATGCCCGAGGACGAATTCATTGGGCTGATGGATATATGTGATGTCTTCGACATAATATGGCTAGAGCAAAGTTTCGCTGCAGAAATAAGGGAAAAGTTGGAGAAACACCCCCTTTTGAATGAATCTCACTTAAAGAGACTTGAAAGTGGACATGCCGAAGAAGAGATATCAAAAGAAGTAAGCGAGCAGGAGGCTCTTCCTTTATATTTGGGTGAAAGGCTTGTGGGATGCTGCAGGAGGGGGCACGAGACGGATGAGTGTCTTTCATCGTATGTCCTCCTGGAGAACATAGCTTGTAAGGCCGGAGGAGTGCTTTCCTTGCTCCATTTGATGAAGAATGCAGGTTTGAAACCGGAAGAAATTGATTATGTCATAGAGTGCTCAGAGGAGGCAGCTGGAGATGCCAACCAGAGAGGTGGAGGCAACTTCGCCAAGGCTGTGGCGGAGATAGCTGGATGCAGCAACGCCTCTGGCTGCGATGTCAGAAGCTTCTGCGCTGGTCCCGTGAACGCGATCATTGCAGGCGCATGCCAGGTTGCATGTGGAGCCAGGAAAAACGTGGTTGTCTTGGCAGGGGGTGCAGTGCCCAAGCTTTACATGAACAGCCGAGATCACGTGAAGAAAGGTATGCCAGCTTTAGAAGATTGTCTTGGTGGATTTGCCGTTCTTTTGGGGCCATCAGATGGAGAAAATCCTGTAATAAGGCTCGATGCACTGGGGAAACACTCTGTTGGAGCCGGTGCCTCTCCGCAAGCCATAACCAGCGCTTTGGTCTGGGAGCCCCTTCAGAAATTGGGACTGGATTTTAACGACGTAGACAAATACGCAGCGGAGTTGCAGATACCTGAGATCACGTTGCCTGCTGGAGCAGGTGATGTGCCTCTGGCTAATTTCAAAATGATTGCAGCACTCGCTGTCATGAAAGGGCGTTTGGAGAAGAGCGCCATGAACGAATTTGTCAAAGCGAAGGGCATTCCAGGGTTTGCCCATACTCAAGGGCATATTCCTTCGGGTGTTCCCTTCATAGGACATGCTTGTGACGCCATAAAGGCCAATGAAATGAAAAGGGCTATGATCATTGGTAAAGGTAGTTTGTTCTTGGCAAGGTTGACTAACCTCTCCGATGGAGCTTCCTTCGTTATAGAACAGGACCAGAAGGAGGAAGAGAAGGCGGCGCTCACGAGAGAAGAGATAAGGGAAACCATTCTGGATGTGCTGCAGGAACTGGCAGATGACCTTAAGAAGGAGCAATGAGGAGTGTTGTCTCATGGATAGCTTAAAAAGGATAATAGGAGAAGAGCTTTCTGAGATAGTTCAGAAAGCCAGATACGGCGAAAAGCCGATGAGAGTGGGACTCATGGCTTCTGGTAGTGAGCATGGAGACCAGGAGTTGCTGGAAGGAGCGCTCCTTGCTAGGGCCAAAAACAAGGGCGTAGAGGTTGTTATGATAGGTCCTAAGCCTGCAGACGATCATGGCTTCGAATGGATCGAAACTTCAAAAGATGAAGGCGAAGTCGCAAAGGCCATGGAAGAAGCTTTGAGCTCAGGTGCCATAGATGGTGCAGTGGCTTTGCACTATCCATTCCCATTGGGGGTTACAACTATAGGTAGGGTGGTGACCCCAGCCAAGGGCAAGGCCATGTTTATCGCTTCCACGACAGGAACGAGCTCTACTTCCAGGCTGGAAGCTATGGTACTCAACGCTATTTATGGAAACGCCGTGGCAAAGGCCGTGGGAATAGAGAATCCTAAAATTGGTATTCTGAACGTTGAAGGAGCTCAAGTGGTCTATAGAAAGCTATCAGAGCTCGTTGAACATGGCTATCCTTTGACCTTTGGAGAGAGCGTCCGCAAAGATGGGGGAGCTATCTTAAGAGGTAACGACCTTTTGGCTGGTGCTGTTGACGTCTGTGTGACCGATACCTTAACCGGGAACGTACTGATAAAACTTTTTTCAGCCTTCAACACAGGTGGAAGCTACGAGGCTCTGGGATGGGGATATGGGCCTTCCGTAGGAAAAGGCTGGCCCTACATAGTATCCATAATCTCCAGAGCATCGGGTGCTCCGGTGATATGCAACGCCATAGAATTCACAGCGGAAGCAGCCAGAGGGAAACTTGGGAACGTAGTTGAAAGAGAATTGAAATTGGCCGAGCAGGCAGGTCTTTCTGGGGTGCTTGATTCTATGCGACAAAGTGCTCCAACGACGAAAGAAGAAGTGACGCCACCACCTGCAGAACCTACGGAAGAAGAAGTCCATGGCATAGACGTCTTGTCTATAGAGGATGCGGTAAAGGAACTCTGGAAAAATGGCATTTATGCCGAATCTGCCATGGGATGTACGGGGCCAGTTGTAAAGGTGTCGGCGCAGAAGCTAGCTAAGGCTACAGAGGTGTTAAAGGAAAAGGGATATATATAAGTAAAAACTTTGTAGCTTTGTAATGTCAAACTTAACACGAAAAGAGGTGTTGTCCCTGGTTATTAGTTGAGCGTGGTAACCGCTTGTAAAGGGGATGCACCTCTTTTTTGTGTTTAGCTTGATGATATAATTAGGGCGTAGTTGTTTGTGAAGGAGGTGATTAATAAAAGTCGAGGTGCTTGGTTTTCCTGCGATTCGGGGGAAAGTTGTAGGGGAAGTCGTGTGGGTTAAGAAGAGGAGGGATTACAGTTGGAGACCTTAATGAGGATCAACGGTATTGTTAATGGTTTTGTGTGGGGGCCACCTATGCTGGCTTTGCTGGTGGGAACGGGCATATACCTCACGATCATTTTGGGTTTTCCGCAGGTTAGGTATTTTGGATTTATGTTTAAAGAGGTGCTAGGTAAGCTAGGAAAGAAAGCAGAAGGTGAAGGTACCATTTCTTCTTTTGGTGCTCTGGCCACTGCTTTGGCTTCAACTGTTGGTTCAGGAAATGTTGCCGGGGTCGCGACAGCCTTGCATTTGGGCGGACCGGGTGCCCTATTCTGGATGTGGGTTACCGCTGTGTTCGGTATGACCACCAAGATGACCGAAGTTGCGCTTGCCGTGAGGTTCCGTGAAAAGGACGCTGCAGGCAACTGGCGCGGCGGAACCATGTATGTTATGGAGAAAGGCCTAGGGCAGAAGTGGCTGGCTTGGCTATTTGCCTTTTTTACCACCTTTGCAGCTTTCGGTATAGGTAACGCCATCCAGGCTAATTCAACCGCTGAAGCTCTTTATTTGGGATATGGCGTCCCCCACTGGGTGTCGGGGATAGTCGTAGCTGTTTTGGTTGCTTTGGTTATACTGGGAGGTTTGAAGAGGATCTCCGACGTCACTACATACCTTGTTCCCTTCATGGCTATCTTTTACATTGTAGGTGGACTTATCGTAGTTTTCATGCACATAGATATGGTTCCTGCTGCTATAGGGCAAGCCGTTAAATATGCTTTCAATGATCCCATGGCTATGCCTGGAGCCATAGCAGGATGGTCTGTTAAGATGGCTTTGACCAAGGGTGTCGCCAGGGGGGTATTCTCCAACGAAGCAGGATTGGGTTCTGCTCCAATGGTTCATGCTACCGCCATAGTTGATCACCCTGTGAGGCAGGGGTGCTATGGCCTTTTCGAAGTGTTTACTGACACCTTGGTAGTGTGTTCCATAACTGGCATAAGCATTTTGGCCACCGGCACTCTAACTGGTTCTCCTGACCTTACGGGGGCTCAGCTAACACTGACAGCTTTCCAGTCTGTTTTAGGGAAAACCGGAGTCATGGTTCTCTCCGCTGGTTTGGCAATGTTTGCCTTCTCAACCATTTTGGGGTGGTACTGGTACGGTGAGACCGGAGCTACGTACATCTTCGGCCTTAAAATAACCCCCATATACAAAGCCCTTTGGATTTTGGTTGTTGTCGTGGGAGCTTGGGGAGGAGGAGGTGAGTTCCTCTCCAATATATGGAACCTTTCAGATACAATGAACGGTTTGATGGCCGCACCTAACTTGATAGCCCTTTTGTGGTTGTCCAACGAGATGCGCAAGTTGGTGAAGGATTTTGACGCGAAGAGGAAGCAGGGGTTAATAAAATAAGTAATTTGTTTTGCACTGATATAGCGACGCGCGGGGGACAAAATGTCCCCCGCAGATATTAATCAGAGGGGGTGAACGCCTTGAATTTTCGCCCAACCAGGATGGAAGTTAACCTTGAGAATATCAAGCATAACTTCTTACAGGTCAAGGGGCTGTTGAAGGCAAAATCCCAAATTATAGGGGTAGTAAAGGCCAATGGCTACGGAATGGGTATGGTTCAGGTAGCAAAGACTCTCATAGAAGCAGGGTGCTCAAGATTGGCTGTTGCAACTCCTGATGAGGCTATCATTCTCAGAGAAAATGGGATCTATCTTCCAGTACTAGTTTTGGGGCCTTCCCCGGCGTCAGTAGCAGAGGAGTACGTAAACAAGGATATATCATCCACGATAACGGACCTGTCTTTTGCCGACGCACTAAGCAAAGCAGCTATCGACTTGGGTAAGAGAGCAAGAGTTCACATCAAAGTCGATACAGGTATGGGCCGTATCGGCTTTTTGCCTGAAGAGGTTCCTGAAGTAGTAGAGAGGCTCCTTTTAATGAAGGGACTTGAAATCGAGGGGATATTCACTCATTTTGCTACGGCTGATGAGCGAAACGGGTCGTACACCGAGACACAATTTAAGCGATTCTGTGACGTACTTGATGTTTTGAGGACGAAGAACGTTCACTTTAGGTTGAGGCATTGCTGCAATAGCGCAGGGACGTTGAACTTTAGTCACATGCACATGGATGCAGTAAGGCCGGGAATAATTCTCTATGGTATGTGGCCCTCTGAATGGTGCAAAAAAAAGATAAAGCTTAAAAGAGCCTTTAAGGTTGTTACTGCAGTGGCATGCGTTAGAACTCTACCGCAAGGTAGTGGCATAAGTTATGGATTGAGATATATGACTAGAGGAGAGGAGAGAATAGCTGTATTGCCCATAGGATATCATGATGGGTATCCTAGGAGTCTCTCAATGAAGACCGAAGTCCTGATAAAAGGACAAAGAGCACCGATAGTGGGCAACATCTGCATGGATCAAACAATGGTGGATGTTACTCATATCCCTGATGTAAAGGTAGGAGACGAGGTGGTTTTGGTAGGGCCGCAAGGGAATGAAGAAATAACTCCCGAGGAAATAGCGAAGCACTTGGGGACCATTAACTACGAAATACCGAATTTGTTTACACCCAGGGTTCCCAGGGTCTACGTTTAAATGGAGAAATAGATAAAATAAAGGTGTAAGGGGTTGAAGGTTTTTGCTGTAAGATATACAATATACACTGCGGCTAGCGGAATCTATCAAGTTAAAGAGGAGGCGTAATTTTAATGAAAATAGGGTGCCCTAAGGAAGTCAAAAACCACGAATACAGGGTTGGGTTGATACCCGCTGCAGTGCACGCTTACGTGGCTGCAGGTCATGAAGTGTTCATTCAGAAGGGTGCAGGATTGGGGTCTGGTATAACTGATGATGAGTATGTAGCCGTTGGTGCCAAGATTTTGGATACGGCAGATGAGGTTTGGAACGTAGCAGATATGATAGTTAAGGTCAAGGAGCCTCTTCCTGAGGAATACGACAGAATGAAAGAGGGACAGCTCATTTATACGTATTTCCACTTTGCGGCCGATGAAGAGCTGACCAAAGCCTGCATGGAAAAAAAGATAATAGCTTTAGCATACGAAACCGTTACAGAAGCCAACGGTTCGCTGCCTCTCCTCAAACCCATGAGCGAGATAGCAGGTAGAATGTCCGTTCTCATGGGAGCGTACTACCTTGCCAAGCCTTATGGCGGAGAGGGCTTGCTCCCAACGGGTGTTCCTGGCGTAGCACCTGCGAACGTTACCATAATTGGTGGCGGAACGGTGGGAACCAATGCAGCCAAAGTAGCTGCTGGCCTGGGATGCAAGGTGACCATACTGGATATAAACCCAGATAGGCTTGAGTACCTGGAGACCATAATGCCGGCCAACGTCTTCCCTGTTTACAGCGACAAGGTCAATTTGGAAAAAGCCCTCCAGGAGGCGGATATAACGGTGGGAGCAGTTCTGATTCCTGGAGCCAAGGCTCCTAAGCTTATCAAGAAGGACCATCTGAAGATGATGAAGCCAGGCTCAGTGATAGTCGATGTGGCTATAGACCAGGGTGGCTGCACCGAAACTTCAAAGGCTACGACCCACAGTGATCCTATCTATGTTGTGGATGGAGTGATACATTACTGTGTTGCTAACATGCCGGGAGCTTATGCAAGGACTGCAAGCTTTGCCTTGAACAACTACACCATACGTTATGGTCTACCTCTGGCGAACAAGGGCGTGGAGGCTGCATGTAAAGAAAGCCCAGCCCTCTTGAAAGGCCTGAACATGTACAAAGGCAAGGTCACTTGCAAGGCTGTCGCGGAGGCATGGGGTCTGCCTTATACACCTGCAGAGGAAGTTCTGGGTTAAGGTAAATTTGCAATAACAAACGGCGGCCTTTCAAGGCCGCCGTTTTTTTGTTTGCTGATAGAGGGTATAATTTCAGTGCATAAACGAAAGGGGAGAGTTTGGTATGGAGATAAACATAAAAGAGGTTCTGCGCGATTATAAAGAAAGGGAACTAAACGAGGAGCTTATAGAGGCTCTGAAAGATGCAGCCAGGAAATGTCGCCTTTGGGCTTTGACCATGACCACGGCAGCCAAAAGTGGACATATAGGCGGTTCCTTGTCCAGCATGGAAATGTATCTTCTCATCTATGGTCTTGCGAACTTAACGCCGCAAAATGCAAGAAGCACCGACAGAGACCATGTGGTGATAAGCCATGGGCACACATCTCCCGGAGCATATGCAGCTTTGGCATACTATGGTTTTATTGATGCAGAGGAGGTTATGGCTCTCTTCAGGAAGGGGGGCAGTCCTTTCCCTGGTCATGTAGAAAGGGAGGTCCCCGGGATAGATTGGAGCAGCGGCAATTTGGGACAGGGCTTAGCTGCTGGTGTAGGTTTTGCCTTGGCTAAGAAGGCGAAGAAATCAAAGGATCATGTGTTCGTATTAATGGGAGATGGAGAGCAAGTAAAGGGTCAAGTCGCAGAAGCCAGGCGGGTGGCTGTGAAAAATGCTTTGGATAACATTACCGTTTTGGTGGATTGGAACGATATACAAATTTCGGGGAAACTGGAAGAAGTAATGCCGTTTAACATAGTTTCCCTTTGGGAAGCTGATGGTTGGAAGGTTTACGAGGCTGATGGGCACGACTTTGCATCTATTTATAGAGTTGTAAGACAAGCTATGGAAGATGACTTGCCCTCTGTGGTTTTGTGCAGGACGACCATGGGTAAAGGCGTTTCGTTCATGGAGGGGACTCCTGATTTTCACGGAAAAGCAGCGTCAGAGGAACAATACAAGAAGGCCGTTATGGAGCTAGGCGGAACACCGGAACTATTGGATCGTGCTAAGGTAAGTAGAATCCAAATGGCTGGCAAAAAAACGATTGAATCCCTTCGCAAGGATTTTGGCGTGTTCGTTGAGCTGGGTAAGCCCAGAACATATCTTCCAGATGTCAAGACTGACTGTAGATCCGCTTTCGGTGAGGCTCTCATGGACATAGGGCTGGCAAACTATAAAATTCCAGGGAGAACGCCAATTTTGGTATTCGATTGTGACTTGGCAGGGTCAGTTAAGGTCAATGGTTTTGCTAAGAGCTGCCCAGATTGGTTCTTTGAAATGGGAATCCAAGAGCATGCAACGGCAACGGTCGCAGGCGCAGCTTCCTGCGGAGGGGTTGTGAGTGTGTGGGCGGACTTCGGTGTTTTCGGCTTGACAGAGGTTTATAACCAGCAGAGGCTCAACGATATAAATGAGACAAACCTCAAGCTGATATTGACTCATATAGGGCTTGACGTAGGAGAAGACGGTAAGACTCACCAGTGTATAGATTACATTGGACTAATGCGGAACATGTTCGGGTGGAAGCTGGTTTTGCCTGCGGATCCCAACCAAACGGACAGGGTGGTAAGGTGGGCCATAGGTTCTCACGGTAACGTATGTGTTGCCATGGGTAGGAGCAAGGTGCCAGTGATAACTAAAGAGGACGGAACTTGCTACTATGATGAGGAATATGAGTTTGAGTATGGGAAGTCAGATTTGCTTCGTGATGGTACCGATGGGGCGATTTTGTGCTGTGGGCACATGGTTTACAGGGCCATAGAAGCCTGGGAAAAACTCAAGGCCAAGGGAATCTCCGTCAAGATTTTCAACGTTAGCGCGCCACTAGCGATAGATAAAGCCACTATAGAAGAGGCAACCAAGACAGGATTGGTTGTTACTTACGAAGATCACCACTGGCGAAGCGGACTGGGTTCCATAGTTGCTGAAAAAATGTTGGAGTTGGGGTGTGTTTCCAAATTTGTGAAGCTAGGAGTCCATAGATATGGAGATTCAGGAACCGCTGAAGAGGTAATCTCCTTGATGGGGTTGTCCCCTGATAATCTGGTGGAGGTAATAGAGAGTAACCTAAAGTAGGCAAAAACTTTCAAAAGGAGCTGTGGATATGGAAATTTTTACCTACGGGGGACCCATATTATGGGTGTTGACCATATTGTCGGTTTTGTCCTTGGCAATAATTTTGGAGAGACTCTGGTTTTTCAAGGTACAGTCCACTGACCCTCAGAAGTTGGAAACTGCTTTGGGAGAGAGGCTGTATCTTGGGGATCATAAGGGCGCAGCGGAACTTTTGATGTCTGGAAAATCGTCTCTCCATAGAGTTCTTAAGGTAGCTGTAGACCATTGGAAAGCTGATTCAGATGCCCTTCAGATCTTACTGGAACAAGAGGTAAGAAGGGAGCTTTTCAAGCTTGAAAGGGGCTTGAGCTTTTTGGCAGTGGTCTCAAGAATTGCCCCTCTTTTAGGGCTTTTAGGTACCATATTGGGGATGATAGACGTATTTCGCAATTTGCCTGGATTTAGCGGGGCAAATATGGCAATGATGGCTGAAGGAATATGGAAAGCTTTAATTACCACGGTTGCCGGTCTTTCTCTTGCCATTCCTGTCATATTGAGCTTAACGTACCTTCAATCGAAGGTGGAAGACATGGAAGAGACTCTTTCTAGAGGCGTGGATTTCATCATAAGGGAAAAATTGTTAGGGAGAGGCGAGAATGTGGAAGGACAAAACTCATAAAAGTCCTCCAATAATATTTTTCCTAGCCGTCGTATTGGTTTTTGTGGGGTGGCTTGCCGCGGATTCAGCAGAGGCAGACGAGGGAATCAACAGGATCGTGTCTTTGGCTCCCAGCGTGACTGAATCGCTAGAGCTTTTAGGTTATACGTCTAAAATAGCGGGAGTTACAAGTTACGACCCGCTAAGAGAAAAGGGAAATGTTGATTCTGTTGGTGGATTCTCCAATCCGTCGCTGGAGAAGATCATGTCGCTGGATCCCGATTTAGTTATAGGTGTCTCTACGTTTCACCATGAGATATTGGAAAGGATAAAGGCCTTTGGAGTGGGGGCTCTTGAGATAGAGCCTCACCGGCGCCTGATGGAGGTAGAAAAAAGCTTTTACAGGATCGGAGATGCCCTTGGTTGTCTTCGAAAAGCCGAAGAAACTTGGCATAACGTCGTAGTCAAGTTGGACAAAATAAGGGCTCTCGTAAAGGAGACCTTTCCTGAAGGCAGTCCTTCTGTGCTTATTGTCGTATGGCATGACCCTTTGACTGTCGTTGGTGGATACAACTACATAGACGATATCTTGGACTGGATTGGTATACGTAACGCGGCGGAGGAGATAAAGTTTACTTTCCCCAACATAGATAGAGAAAGACTTCTTTTGATGGATCCTGATGCAATATTGATCGCATCTGCAGAGACAGGCATGTCCATGGGGGTCCAAGATTTTTTAAGTGAATTTGGCAAGCTGCCGATTGACGCGATCAAGAAGGGAAAAGTAGCTCTTGTTAAAAGTGACCTTTTATTTCATCCTGGGCCTAAGGCACCGGAAACTGCCATGCTCGTACTGGAAGCGACGGCTAACCTTTATGGAAAGAAGGTCAAAAAATGAAAAGAAGACCAAGAACAAGAACTTCTCCGGAAGTGGAGCTTACTCCTCTAATAGATGTCCTTTTCTTGTTGGTGGTTTTTTTGGTCTTAACTACAACTTTCGCCAAAAGTCAGTTAGGTGTCGCTTTACCTGAAGCGAAAGGGGAGACCTCTTCAGTTGAACCGGTAATAATCGAAATTTTGGCGGATGGAGATTTTAAGGTAGATGACAAAGTTGTGGATGAAAAAGACCTCCTACCGCTTATAGAAAACATGAAAATTAACAAAAGAAGTGTGGCTGTTGCGGCAGATAAGCGTTTGCCCTATGAAAAGGTTATATCTCTTTTAGATCTCCTTAAGGAGGCAGGAATTTCTGAAGCGGGACTGCTAGTGGAGGAGCGAAGGGAAAATTGAAGCGCATTATTGTATTTATAATAGCAAGTTCCCTAGTTCATGGTTTGTTGTTTTACTTCATACCTAAAATTTCCCCCTCCCGTGAGCGAGTAAAAGCAGAGGATAGAATAGTAGTAAAGTTGGAATTTCTAAAACCCCAAAAAGTAGTGAAAGAAGAGCCAAAGACCGTTTCAAGGGTTGCAGAGCCGCTAGAAGAAAAGCAATCCCCTAAAATGGTCGAAACAAATGAAAGCAAAGCCAATGAAACCAAGGCTGTAGACGAAAAAAAAATAACAAATAAAAAAACAGTCCAACAGGCATTGCAAAGGGAAACCAAGACAAAGCCGGAAACCAAACAACTCAATGTACAAAAAGAGACAAAAAAGATCGAAGAAACTCCACGTAGTAGCGAAAGTGCGGAGAAAAAGCCCCAAGAAGCATTGGGGGAAAAAGTACCAGTTGGCAGTCTTCAAGTATCTGAAAGGGGAAACGAGTCCGAAAAACATGTATTTGTGAGCGAGGAGATGGTTTTAAAGAAGGTCTCTCCTATTTATCCCCTGTTAGCAAGAAGAAAAGGCCTTTGCGGAGAAGTTCTTTTGATGGTGGAGCTTAACAAGGACGGCAGCATAGCAAACATAGCGGTAAAAAAAAGCAGTGGGTACGATATTTTAGATAAAGCAGCGTTAAGTGCCGTAAAGAGGTGGATTTTCGCTCCCAATATAGGAAACACTGTCATTGTCCCAGTGGTTTTTGAATTAAAATAACCTTCCTAATACATACTTTGCTGGCCTTAGGAAGTTTTGCACATGAGTGATTACTTACTGTAGCTTGTTTTTAAAATGATTGGTTACCAAGGGGATGTTATTGGTGTACAATGTAAAAATGATGATTTTATGCTCTACGAAATTGGGAGGCCTCTAAATGAGTATCCGTAAGCTCTTTACGGTAGCTATCGGATTCTTGGTACTTATCATTTTCGGCAACTTAGTGCTAAATTATTATGCTCAGATAAAGTGGAAATATAATCAGCTTGATGGGACCATGTCCAGCGAGCTTGATGGTATATCTCAGCAGATTGATAAAGAGCTTTCCTTGCTGAAAAATTCCATATTTACAAATGAAGATTCAAATGCTGCGCCTTTTTCTACAGCCTTCAATTTTTCTCTTAGGGAAGAAACTCATTTAATGGATTTGTTGAAATCCCACGATAAGTCTTCTCTTTTGGCTGAAGGATACGCTATCTATCGTGTCCCCCGTAAAGGAAAGGATAACACCTTTTTATTGTGGAAGCATCCAGAGGGCAGGGTTTTAACGTGGGCCATGGAGCCTAATTTTCAGTGGCTGAGGCGAACCTTGCACTTGAGCGATAATAAAGAGTTTTTGATTTTCGTAGGGCCTGGCGGTGAGGTGTTGTGGAAGAGTCCATCGTATTTCTTGGAAGGTACCGAAAACCTTCATGGTCCTATAATCTACAATGTCAAAGGGCCGTGGTTTAAGGACCTTAACGGCAGGCTGTATTGGGGTAAGTATAGCCCCATCATGGGAGGCAGTGTCAGGCTTTACGTATTGATTCCTCTGAAGCGTTTCTTCTACTTGCTTTGTGGCAACATTCTAAGCATGGCGGCCTTTGATGTTTCTTTGCTCATCATAATAGTGGGGATTGGTTTTTTAGTCTTCAAATATGTATTGGCTCCAATGGAAGAGATTACGGTATTGGCCTCGGATATGCAGGATAAACTGTTTACCGCTACAACACCGAAGGATCTATCCATAACGGTTTCTAAAGTGGCAAGGGGGGTACGAGAGATAATTTCCCGTAGCAAGCTTGAGGAAGTAGGAATACTTTGTCAGGCTCTATCTAGCGCCCTCCAGAGTTATGTTTATCAGCAGGAGAAACTACTAGCTAGCGGAGAAAAAATGGCTGAGCTCAATAAAACGTTACAGGCTACCAATGAAGCTCTGATCACAAGGGATAGGGCATGGAGGAGGATAATAGAGATCTCCAAAACAGTCACCATGACAACAGGTTTCAATAAGGGATTAGGCAGGATTGCAGATATAATACGAGAGGCAACAGGTGCCAGTGAGGTGGTTATTTCAAAGAAAGAGGGTAACGAATATCTGCCTTACACGGAAAGCGGCTACGGGGTCAAGCTTTCTGACGTAAAGAGGAGCCTAGACCTTAGACTAAAGGATGCTTCGTTCAAAGAAGACAATGTTTTGTGGATAGAGGATGTGTATACTGATCCATTGTCGTTGGCTATTGGAGCCCCAGTCAAGAGCGAGGCCATTTTCCCTGTGTTTCATTTAGGCAGACCCGTTGGAGTTATTTACCTGGGATGGGCCAAGCCCAAGAGGGAAAGTCAGGAGGTTTTGGATCTCCTTTTGCCCATAACGTCTTATATAGGAGGAATGATAGATTCAAAGAGCGCGCTGCAGGGGTTGAGGCAGTCCTATCAGTATATGGTTGAGAGGATCCAAACAATAACATCGATCTTCCACGAGGAAACCTCTGCTCATTTGGAGAGGGTCGAAAAATACTGTTTTTTGCTTGCCAAATCTTTATCCCTTCCGGCAGATCAAGTTGAGGATATAGCGCTGTTTTCTCGACTCCACGATATAGGCAAGATGAAGGTCCCTTTGGATTTGCTGACCAAACGTGATGCCCTTGCAGAGGAAGAGTTCGATATTATAAAAAAACATACCATATGGGGCGCAGAGATATTAGGCGATGCTCCTTGGCTTCGGATAGGCAGAGCTATATGTTTGTATCATCATGAGAAATGGGATGGCAGCGGATATCCATATGGATTAGCGGGTGAGGATATCCCAGTTGAAGCTAGGGTAGTTGCCCTTGCTGATACATATGATGCTCTCCGTTCAAGAAGAGCATACAAGGAGCCCTTCTCTCACGAAAAAGCTTGCGAGATAATAACGAAAGGGGATGGAAGAATAGAACCATTCCATTTCGACCCTACGCTGCTTTCTTTGTTTGTTGAAATTGAGCAGAGTTTCGATGAAATATATAATTCTTTCGAAGAACCAGAGGGCGTAATAAGCCTTTGAGCCTATAAAGGCAAAAAATTAACGTGCGAGGTTGATTACATGCTTAAGGATAAAGATGTTGTATTTTTATGGTCGCCAGAAAAAGGCGATACTTTTTTGTTGAATTTGGAGGAAGGTGCCAAGTTGGATAGCAGACTTGGCGTGATCAATCATAATGACATAATAGGTCGCTCCTACGGGGACGGAGTAAGGACTCACCTGGGGAGCATGTTCTACATATTAAGACCCAATGTCCTTGAGTTCAGCCGGAGGATAAAAAGAAAAACCCAAATTATTTTCCCCAAGGAAATAGGTATGATCATCGTGGCCCTTGGTGTTGGACCAGGATCAAAAGTGGTTGAGTGTGGGACAGGTTCGGGTAGTTTGACTGCGGCTTTGGCACATTTCGTGGGGGACGAGGGCAAAGTATATACATATGATAGAAGAGAGGAGTTTTCCCTTCTTGCGAGGCGCAACTGCGAAAAGTGGAACGTTGCCCATAGAGTGGAATTCAAAGTAAAAGACATCGCTGAGGGATTTGACGAGCGAGACGCAGATGCTCTTTTCTTGGATGTGCCTACTCCTTGGGATTATCTAAGACAGGCTAAGGAAGCTCTCTCTCCTGGCAGTAGGCTGGGAATCCTGGTTCCCACCACGAACCAAATAGAGAAAACCCTTGAGGGCCTTAACGATCACGGTTATGTGGATATTCAAGTTATGGAACTTTTCTTGCGTTATTACAAAACTAATGCGAAAAGAATAAGGCCGGAGGATATTATGGTAGGCCACACGGGTTATCTCATATTCGCTTCCACTGTGAGGGATATAGCGTAGATGAAAACACAAGGGCGGGTTCTTTTGCACATATGCTGCGCCCCAGATGCAACGGTGCCCTGGACGGAGCTCCTCAAGGAAAATGAGGATGTATGGGGATATTTTTATGGATCCAACATACATCCGAAGGAGGAGTATGACAGGCGGCTAAACGCTGTAATACAACTTTCTGAGACCTTGGGGGCGCCTTTGTTGGTGGAACAGCGTTATAGCCCTTTGTCTTGGCTTTTAAGTTTGCGCGGCCATCTTTACTACCCAGAAGGAGGGGTAAGGTGTGCCCTTTGTATAAGGGCCCAGTTGGATAGCGCTGCCCAGGTTGCACGTGAGGGAAACTTTGCCTACTTAGGTACCACTCTCACCATAAGTCCTCATAAGAAACCAGACCTTATCAATGCCATGGGAAGGGCGATATCCCGAAGATACGGCCTTAAGTGGTTGGACGTGGTTTGGCGAAAGAATAATGGTTTCTTGTGTTCTGTTGAGATGAGCAAGAGGTTAGGCTTGTATCGGCAAAACTATTGTGGTTGTATTTTAAGTTTTAGGGGTGAAAAACATGATAAAAAACAAGGCGCTGCACGAGCTTCCTAGCGGCAAGCTGCCTCCAGAGGTTTTGGAAAGTTCGGTGCTTTCCTTTTGTGGTTTCAAAAGGCCAGAGGTTCTTGTGGGGCCAAGGGTTGGCGAAGATGCCGCGGTTATAAAGTTGAAAGAAGATGAGTATCTCATCGTCACCACGGATCCCATAGTAGGGGCGACGAAGGGCGCTGGTAGACTTCTGGTCACGGTGAACTCCAACGACGTGGCAGCTAAGGGGGGAGAGCCCTACTACCTGGCTACCACCATGATCTTTCCTAAGCATACTACCAAGGAGTCAATACAGGAGTTGGCAAAGGAAATACATGAAGCCTGTAAGGAGATCAATGTGGCCGTGGTTACTGGCCATACTGAGGTCAATACGAGGTATTCTTCACCTGTTATATGCGGGACGATGATAGGAAAGGCAAATAAACTTTTCTCGGCAGATCAAATAAGGCCTACGGATGTAATATTGATGTCCAAGCATGTCGGATTGGAGGGCATGTCCATTTTGGCTTCAGACAGGCCCGATTTGTTGTCCAGGTTCTTGTCACCTTCCGAAATAGAAGAAGTAAAGAGCTGGGTTTCCGAAACCAGCGTATTGAGAGAAGCCAGGATATTTAGAAAATACGCTAAGTTTATGCACGACCCCACGGAAGGGGGAGTATTGGGAGGCCTTTCGGAGCTCATGGAGCTGACGGGGTTGGGAATAGAGCTGTTCAGGGAAAGTCTTCCCATACATCCCGTGACAAGAAAGCTCTCTGAACTGTTGGAATTTGATCCCCTTCATCTTATCTCTTCAGGAGTGCTGATAGCTGTGGTTTCAGCCAAAGATGCAGAGGCCGTGTTGGAGGATTTTTCTTGTGCCGGAATAGATTGTGCTGTTGTGGGCCGTTTTGTGGAAGGAAAGGGCAACATTGAGGTCGATTATACCGAAGAGCTGTGGAGGTTAATGGAGGTCAAGTAAGAAATGGTTTTTTCTGGAGCTTTGATAAACAAGAGATTGGATAAATTACGGGAGAAAGCTATAAACAAGACGACAGATGCCGTTTTTGTTCCCGTGATAGAAGGCTACAACTGGCAAAGCTGTTACTATTTCTCTGGATTCACAGGGTCCAGTGGAGCAGTAGTAGTAACCAAAAGGGACGCTTTTTTTATAACAGATGCCCGGTACACTACTCAGGCAGCTTTTGAAGTTCCCTTTGAGGTTGTGGATCGTAAGGGAAGCAGGCTGATAGATGGGGCAATCGAGCTGATGAAGAAGCTTTCGATCAAGAGACTGGGCGTCCAGGAAGATAAGATGCCCGTTTCCTTGTATTTTTCGCTGGCAAAGGAGTTTGAGATGTTCGATGTTTCCCAGGATGTTTCTTCTATAAGGCGAAAGAAATCAAAAGAGGAAGTCGATCTGATAAAAAAAGCGTGTGACTTGGCAGCCTGTGCGTTGAAAGACACAGTAGCTTCCATTAAGGGCGTAAGAACGGAGAAAGAGTTTGATGCCCTTTTGGAATACAATTTGGCCAAGATCGGTGCCGATGGAGGTTGGCAGGACCACAAGTTCATTGTAGCTTCTGGTGCAAGAAGCGCTCTTCCCCATGGGAGGGCTTCTGATAAGGCATTTACTGTAGGGGAATGGATAACCGTTGATTTTGGTGCTAGGTACAAGGGGTATGTGAGCGACATAACCAGGAACGTTTTCCTAGGTGACATTCCAGAGGAATGGAAAGATCGTCATGAAATACTATTGGAGGCCCAAAGGGCTGCTGCTCAGGTTTTAAGGCCAGGAGCCCAATGTGCAGATGTAGATGCAGCAGCAAGAAATGTTATTGAGAAGGCAGGGTATGGGAGCGCATTTACCCATGGAACCGGCCATGGGATAGGTCTTGACGTTCATGAGGCGCCGACTTTATCCCCTTCTTCCAAGGACGTGCTCGTTGTAGGGGACGTAGTAACTATAGAGCCAGGGATATACATTGAGGGTGTAGGAGGCATGAGGGTAGAAGACAACTATGTCATAACGCCTCAAGGTGCGGAATGTATATCCAGCGCAGTACCCAAGGTTTTTTTGGTTTCTATCTAAATCGTTTTTGGTGCCAAGCCCAAGCTGTCGATACTATAGTTTCGAGGTCCGAATGCTTCATCTTCCATTGTAATTTTTCTTGAGCCCGCTGCGAAGAGGCTATTAATACTGCCGGGTCGCCTTCCCTTCGGTTTCCATATGAAACGGGGAAGTCGATGCCCGTAACCTTTTTTACAACTTGCACTATTTGATTGACGCTGTAGCCTTTTTCACTTCCCAGGTTGAAGGACTCACAATCCAGTTCGCCCTTTTGGAGTTTCTCGAAGGCCAGCAAGTGGGCCTCCGCCAAATCGCTTACATGGATGAAGTCCCTTATGCAGGTTCCGTCATAGGTGGGGTAGTCGGTGCCGTATATGGTAAATTCCTTCCTTTTGCCCAAGGCCGTGTTGAAAGCTATGGGCAGCAAGTGAGTTTCGGGATCGTGATCTTCCCCGGCCCTACCTTCGGGGTCTGCTCCTGCAGCGTTGAAGTACCGCAGGGAAACGCTCTTCAGGGAGTAAGCTGCGAAGTAGTTTCTTAACATCTCTTCTATGACGAGTTTTGTATGGCCGTAAACGTTTTGGGGGTTTTTAGGCGAATCTTCAGTTATGGGAACGTGTTCTGGTTCACCGTACACTGCGGCAGTGGATGAAAACACCAGGTTTTTAACGCCGTATTTTACCATTGTTGACAGGAGGTTTATGGTGCCAGTAACGTTGTTCACATAATAAAGGTCGGGTTGTTTCATGGACTCAGGAACGATGCTCTTTGCTGCGAAATGGAAAACACCCTCAATGGGGAATTTTTGGAAAACTGCCTCCACAGAGCTTCTGTCGGTTAGGTCTCCTACTACCAAGTGAGCTTTACCAACGAGGTCCCTATGCCCAGTCGATAGATTGTCCAAAACCACTACATCTTTTCCTTTATCCAAAAGCGCCAGAACGGTGTGGCTTCCTACGTACCCTGCGCCGCCTGTAACGAGTATCAAAGGTTTTCCCCCCAACATTTTTAAAAATTTTTGAATAACGACCAGTGAAAGTTATAGCACAATTGCACTCTTGCGCCAAGATGAACAAGCCGAAGCGCAAGTTGAAAGATGAAGGTACAACGTTGATAAAGTCTTTTAGACAAGCTCATATATTGCTTACAGAATTTTCTTGACACATGGTTTAGTTAATATTATATTAAAAAACAAATGGTTTGCAATGGAACGCAATCTGTATAGAGCCAGAGGTTTATTTTGGTGTGTGAAAAACGAAGCTACGCCCTGGGCATCGAAGAGTTATCTGACTTCTGGAATATGTCGAAATCTGTACTAGATATACTCAGAAGGTTATCCGTTGGTTGGAGGACCTGCCTGTTCTGCTAGGGCTGCGCAGGTAGAATAAACGGTAGTGCAAAAAGCAGGGGAAACGAGTAATGATGGAGTCCATGGTGGATAAGGTTCTGCGAAAGATTGGCGAGACATGTTACCTCTATCATCGTCTGATCCTGATAGTGGGTCCAGCAAGAAGTGGAAAAACGTCTGTAATGCAGAAAGTTTCAGAAATAACATCTGTGCCGCTTGTTAACGTCAATCTTGAGTTGTCTCGTCGAATGCTGGAATTGACTGAACGTCAGCGAACTTTTAGCCTGCCGAAGCTTTTAAGTGAAGTTGTGGAAGAAGTAGCAAACGAGTTGGTTTTACTTGACAACATCGAAATCCTTTTCGATATCCATCTAAAGCAGGATCCTTTACGCCTTCTTCAGGGATTATCCCGGGATAAGACGGTTGTGGCTGCTTGGAACGGATCCGTTGTGGACGGTCACATAATCTATGCTGCTCCAGGACACCCTGAATACCGACGCTATCCAATTTACGATGAGCATGGTGCGCAGAAGTTCCTGTTTGTCTGCACAGAGGTGGGAACATGAATAAAACAAGAAGAGAAGATGCAAGGGGGAGTGTGCAGTGAAATACAAAGATCTGATCCAATTTGAGCCCATTGAGTCTGTAGTACAATTACGGGATGCCGATAAAACCGAAAGAGCCAAACAACTAATAAGCAGCTATGTCATCTCCGACGAGATGGCCGAAAAGCTGACCGACCTTGTGATCCCCCAGCTTCAGTTCGATCAGCCCGTCGATAACAAGGGGCTACTTGTCGTAGGCAACTACGGCACCGGTAAGTCACACCTGATGTCTGTGATCTCCAGCATTGCCGAGGACGCGAACCTGCTGACCTACCTGGGCAACGCACAGGTGGCACAAGCCGCAAAGCGGATCGCCGGCAAGTTCAAGGTGGTCCGCACCGAGATCGGGGCCACCACCATGTCGTTGAGGGACATCCTCGTCGGCGTGCTAGAAGAGCACCTGGCCGCCATGGGGGTGACCTACACTTTCCCGGATGCCAGCCAGGTCCACAACAACAAGCGGGCCTTCGAAGAGATGATGGCTGCGTTCCACCAGGAGTATCCGAACCATGGCCTGCTCCTGGTCTTGGATGAGCTGCTGGACTATCTCCGCACCCGCAAGGACCAAGAACTGATCCTCGACCTCAACTTCCTCCGCGAGGTGGGCGAGGTCTGTAAGGATCTGCGCTTCCGCTTCATAGCGGGTGTGCAGGATGCCATCTTCGACAGCTACCGTTTTGCCTTCGTGGCCGATCAACTACACAGGGTCAAGGACCGCTTCGAACAGATTCTTATTGCCCGCAATGACGTGAAGTTCGTAGTCGCCGAGCGCCTGCTCAAGAAGACCGGCGAGCAACAGGCCAAGATCCGCGAGTACCTAACACCGTTCGCCAAGTTCTACGGCCATATGAACGAGCGGATGGACGAGTTCGTCCGCCTCTTCCCAGTCCATCCCGACTACATCGACACCTTCGAGAGCATCACTCTAGTGGAGAAGCGCGAAGTGCTCAAGACCCTGTCGTTGGCCATGAAAAAGCTACTCGACCAAGAGGTGCCGAAGGACTGGCCTGGTCTTATCGCATTTGATAGTTACTGGGAGAATATAAAGGAGAACCCAGCATTTCGTGCTGTGCCTGAGATTCGTGAGGTAATCGAGTGTAGCTCGAAATTGGAAGGTCTTATTGATTCCAGTTATCCAAAAGGAAGGAACAAGGATTTCGCAAGGCGAATTATATACGGCCTAAGTGTTCATCGGCTAACGGTTGGCGATATAAACAAACCGGTTGGTCTAACAGCAGAAGCATTACGGGACTCTCTTTGTCTTTTTGATCCGCTGGTGGCAGAACTCGGCGGAGATCCTGCCGATGACCTACGAGGAGAGGTTGAGGCAAGCCTGCGGGTGATCAGCCAAACGGTAAATGGCCAGTTCATTTCCGCGACAGAAACTGATTCTAAGGGGCGTTTGAGTGGTCAGTTTTACTTAGATGTAAAGAAAGATATCGATTTTGATGCTCAGATCCGGAGCCGCGCCGAGAGCCTCGATGCCTCCCAGCTCGACCGTTACTACTACGAGGCCCTGAAGCGGGTCATGGAGTGTACCGACCAGACCTATGTCCCCGACTACAAGATCTGGCAGCACGAGCTGGAATGGTTGGATCGCAAAGCGGCAAGACAAGGATATCTATTCTTCGGCGCTCCCAACGAGCGCTCGACGGCGATACCGCCCCGCGATTTCTACCTCTACTTCATCCAGCCGTTTGATCCACCGCACTTCAAGGACGAAAAGAAGGCCGATGAAGTGTTCTTTTACTTGAAGAACAGAGATGAAGAGTTTGAGCAAAAGTTGCGTTTTTATGCTGCGGCGCTGGACCTCGCCTCCACCTCAAGCGGCCACGCCAAAGCAACCTATGAGTCCAAGGCCAATGGATTCCTCAAGGACCTGGTGGATTGGTTGCGGAAGCATATGACTGATGCCTTCGAGGTGACCTATCAGGGACGTGCCAAGTCGCTGTTTGAATGGGCCAGAGACAAGTCCATCCGCGAGCTGTCTGGGCTCAATCCGAATGATCGAATCAACTTCCGCGACCTGGTGAACACTATCGCCGGCATCGTCCTATCCGCACACTTTCAAGATCAGGCGCCCAAGTATCCCTGCTTCTCTGTGCTCATCACTAGCCAGAACCGCAAGCAGGCTGCCCAGGACGCCCTGCGAGCAATCGCTGGACAGAACCCCACTAAGCAGGCACTAGCTGTGCTTGACGCCTTGGAACTTCTCGATGGAGATAAGATCACTCCGAGTCGCTCTAGGTACGCGAAGCATATCCTAGACACCCTCAAGAATAAGGGGCATGGCCAGGTGGTCAACCGTTCGGAGCTGATCCAGGAGGTCTGCGGCGTCGAATACTTCGCACCGAACAAGGGGTACCGCCTGGAGCCCGAATGGGTTGTCGTGGTCCTGGCCTCGCTGGTCTACTCCGGGGACCTGGTGCTTTCGATTCCCGGCAAGAAGTTTGACGCCACCGGATTGCCGCAACTGGCCGCGACGAGCATTGATGAGCTGGCCCACTTCAAGCACATCGAGCGACCAAAGGACTGGAACCTACCCGGGCTCAAGGCGCTATTCGATCTGCTAGGACTTGCGCCTGGCATGGCGCAGCTCGTCACCCAGGGCAAGGAAGAGCCGGTCCAGCAGCTCCAGAAAGCCATTTCCGCAATGGTGGATAAGCTGGTCATGGCCCAGCAGAGCCTACAGAGTGGCCTTTCCTTCTGGGGCAGAAACCTGCTGGCTGAGGGGGAAATAATCCAGCTGCGTGATCGGCTCGACCAGACCAAGAAATTTCTAGAATCTCTCCAGGCTTACTCCTCACTCGGCAAGCTCAAGAACTTCCACTACGACGCCCAGGAGGTGAATCGTCACGAAGACGGCCTGAAGGCCCTCTCTGAGATAAAGTCCCTGCAGGAACTGGTGAAAGACCTTGATTCGGTGACCTACTATCTCTCCCTTGCGGAGGGGGTGTTGCCCGCGAACCACAAATTGGTGAAGGAGATGAAGGCGGCCCGGGACGCAGTGCTCGAGCAGGTGTCGGACCCGGTACAGCGCACGTCCAGCTCTTTCCGCCAGAAGACCCTGCAAACGCTTACTGACCTTAAAAAATCGTACGTGCGAGAATATCTTGCTATGCATAACCGAGCCCGACTGGGCTCTAATGAGGATAAGTGGAAGAAAGATCTGTTAAAAGATGAACGTCTAAAAATGCTCCGAAGTCTTGCCAGTATTGATATCATGCCCGTTTCACAACTTATGGAGTTTGAAAAACGTTTAGCTGGCCTGAAGAGCTGCTTCGCGCTCACCGAACAGGAGCTAAATGCATCACCAATTTGCCAGCATTGTGAATTCCGGCCTGTAACGGAAAACATGGTTCCATCTGCAGCTACTGTGTTAAATAATCTAGAGACAGAACTCGATGAGCTTGTAAAGAGCTGGACTCAGAAACTGCTTGATAACTTGGAGGATCCAACTACCCAAAGGAATCTAGATCTGCTAAAACCTGAGTCCAGAAAGCTTGTGGATGCTTTTCTGGAGGAAAGGAAATTACCCGATGAGTTGGGGCAGGATTTTATACAGGCGCTCAAGGAAGTTCTTTCAGGATTGGTAAAGGTAGTTATTAAACCCGAGGATTTACGGTCAGCTCTTTTGGAAGGTGGTTCACCGGTTACGCCAGAGGAGATGAAGAAGCGTTTTGAAGAATACCTTGAAGAATTAACGAAAGGCAAAGAGCCGGGTAAAGTAAGGATTATATTGGAATAGGGGCGAAAGATGAAAGATGAGAGAGGTAGACCATATTCAGAGTCAATTTGATCTTGAGTCAACTGTTAAGCCGCAAGGTCCGGTGGAATGCCTCGGGATGACCTTTGAAACCGACGAGGCGCGGCGGGAGCATTTTCTGGGTCTCTTGCGCGAAGGGCTGGAGGAACTTCACGCCAAGCTTGGTGGTGTGCCCTTCACTACGGTGGAAGACGCTTATGCGCGGATGAAGTCGGTGGAGAAATGGCCTATGGGGGATGATGCGCGTCTTGGAGAGCTTGCCGAGCGCATGCGCCGTGCTGATTCAAGCAAGGATCTCCTTCAGCGCTGGAAGGACGAGGTCGGCTTCCCGCACGGAGAGATCGAGGATATCTTGAACTTATCCGATCCACCTTATTACACGGTGTGCCCGAACCCCTTCATCGAGGACTTCATCAAGCACTACGGCAAGCCCTACGACCCGAACGTGCCTTACAACAAGGAGCCTTTCGCAGTGGATGTGAGCGAGGGGAAGGATGATCCCATCTACAAGGCCCACTCCTACCACACCAAGGTACCGCACAAGGCGATCATGCGCTACATCCTGCACTATACGGAGCCGGGAGATATTGTCTTCGACGGCTTCTGCGGGACGGGAATGACCGGTGTGGCGGCACAACTTTGTGGCGATCGCGAAACTGTGGAGTCTCTGGGCTACAAGGTGGACGAGCAGGGCATTATTTATCAGCAGGAGGCGGACGAAAGCGGCAAGATCGTCTGGAAGCCTTTCTCAAGACTTGGTGCCCGGCGAGCGGTCCTCAACGACCTATCACCTGCTGCCACCTTCATCGCCTACAACTACAACACGCCGGTGGATGTGCAAGCCTTTGAACGCGAAGCCAAGCGCATTCTGCAGGAAGTAGAAGAAGAGTGCGGCTGGATGTACGCCACGTTGGCCGAGCCCCGAGACGGCGAGGCGGAGGAGTGGGCTGACAAGCTGCGTGCATGCAAAACACCCGATCAGATTCGGGAACTTTTAAGCTCTCAGTTTTCACTTCTTAAAGGTCCCACCTGGGGCTGGATCAACTATACCGTTTGGTCAGATGTTTTTGTTTGTCCCGAATGTACGCGTGAGGTGGTTTTCTGGGATGCGGCGGTAGACAAGAAAGCGGGCAAGGTGCACAGCGAATTTCCCTGCCCGCATTGCGGCGCCAGTCTCACAAAGCGCAACATGGACCGCGCCTGGGTGACCAAATACGACAATGCTATCAATCAAACCATCCGCCAAGCCAAGCAGGTGCCGGTGCTCATCAACTACAGCGTGGGCAAGAAACGCTACGAGAAAACGCCCGATGCCTTTGACTTGGCGTTGATCGAGAAGATCGAAGAGCTGGACATTCCCTACTGGTTCCCGAAGAACCCGATCCCAGAAGGTGATAAGACCGGCGAACCGCTCCGCATCGGCATCACCCACGTGCACCATTTCTATACGAAGCGGAATTTGTGGGTACTGGGGGCATACTTTTCTGGGCTTAAGAGATCAGAGTTAGGCGGTCGACTAATTCCAATCCTCACAGGAAGTCTGCTTGGACTCACAAGACTACAGCGGTTCAAACCGAAGACAACGTTCCCAAACATGATACTCAGCGGAACTTTGTATGTTGGCTCCCTTGTGCGCGAATGGCGCGTAGATCAATGGCTCAACGGGAAGCTTAGATCGTTTAAACGTGCGCTTTCCTCAAGACATTCGTCTGGACTAATAGAATCAAGAACATCGCAGTTTCTGGATGTCTCAAGTGCCTGCTGCGACTACATCTTCACCGACCCGCCCTTCGGTGGCAACCTGATGTATTCCGAGCTGAACTTCCTCTGGGAAGCCTGGCTTAATGTCTTCACCAACAACAAGCCGGAAGCGATTGAAAACAAGGTACAGGGTAAGGGCCTGCCGGAATACCAGCGGCTCATGACCGAGTGCTTCAGGGAATACTACCGTGTGCTCAAGCCGGGCCGCTGGATGACCGTCGAGTTCCACAACTCCAAAAATAGCGTCTGGAACAGCATTCAGGAAGCACTGCAAACGGCGGGCTTTGTCATCGCGGACGTGCGCACGCTGGACAAGAAACAGGGCTCGTTCAATCAAGTGACTCAGGCAGGCGCAGTCAAACAGGACATCATTATTTCCTGCTACAAACCCAACGGCGGCCTTGAGGAACGCTTCAAACTCGAAGCCGGCACCGAAGAAGGTGTCTGGGACTTTGTCCGCACCCACCTGAAGCAACTACCGGTGTTCGTCTCCAAGGACGGCAAGGCGGAAATCATCGCCGAGCGGCAGAACTACTTGCTCTTCGACCGCATGGTGGCCTTTCATGTCCAGCGTGGCGTGATGGTGCCCCTCTCTGCGGCGGAGTTCTACTCCGGTCTTGCTCAGCGCTTCCCGGAGCGTGACGGGATGTACTTTTTGCCCGAGCAGGTAGCCGAGTACGACAAAAAGCGCATGAAGGTGAAGGATGTCCTGCAGCTTGAGCTCTTCGTCACCGACGAGGCCTCTGCCATCCAGTGGCTTAAAGCAATGCTCACGAGAAAGCCCCAGACCTTCCAGGAGCTTCATCCGCAGTTCCTCAAGGAGATTGGAGGCTGGCAGAAGTACGAGAAGTCGCTTGAGCTAAAGGAGCTTTTGGAGCAGAACTTTCTCTGCTACGACGGCAAGGGACCGATTCCCAAGCAAATCGTTTCCTGGATGCGCCAGAGTTCGGAACTCCGGAAGATCATTGATGAACAACTTGCTTCTGGCCAAGCTCAAGAGGACAACAACGGACTTGAGACTCGAAACTTGCATCTTATAGACCGCGCCAAGAACCGTTGGTACGTCCCAGATCCGAACAAGGCTAGTGATTTGGAGAAGCTTCGTGAGAAGGCTTTGCTCAAAGAGTTTGAAGAGTATCGTGAATCCAAGCAGAAGCGCCTGAAGAGATTCCGTGTTGAGGCCGTCCGCGCCGGTTTCAAGAAGGCATGGCAGGAGCGGGACTACGCGACCATTATCGCCGTGGCGCGTAAGATCCCCGAGCATGTCCTCCAGGAGGATCCCAAACTCCTCATGTGGTACGACCAGGCGATTACTCGATCCGGGGAGGATGGATAATGCTATGACTCATGGGAGGAAGGTCATGAGCGATATTGGCTCCATGACGGAGGCGCTGAAGCTGCCCAGCGGCGCACGGTTCTATCGCTGCGCGCTTCAGGTTAATCCATTCGACTACGTCAAGCGCCATAACAAGGAAACGGCGTTTGAGGATGAGGCGTCATACAACGCCGCCATCGTGCAGGCCTGTCTCGATCACGGTATTGAGGTCATCGCTATCACTGACCATTACCGGGTTCACACAGCCGACGGCCTAGCCAAGGCAGCACGTGACGCGGGTATTCATGTGTTTCCTGGCTTTGAGGCCGTTACCAAAGACGGCGTTCACATTCTGTGCTTGTTTGAACCAGAAAGAACCACACGAGAGTTGGAACGTATACTTGGCGACTGTGGAATCCACCGGGATGAAGCCGTATCACCCACAGGTAAATACGATGTCATAGAGTTTCTCAGGACAGCTACCCATTCATGGGGAGCGGTTTGTGTAGCAGCCCACGTTGCATCGGATGGTGGGCTGCTCAACAGGCTCAGTGGTCAGCCAGCCATAAACGCATGGACCTGTCCAGACCTTCTCGCCTGTGCGCTTCCTGGGCCCATCACTGATGCTCCGAATGGCATCCGCCAGATTCTAGAGAACAAGAACGCCGACTACCGCCGAGATCGACCGGTCGCCGTTATTAACGCCCAAGACGTATCAAGCCCAGAGGACTTCGATAAACCTGGCGCGTCCTGCTGGATAAAGATGTCCGCGGTCTCCGTCGAAGGGTTACGACAGGCCTTTCTCGATCCTTCCTCACGGATCAGGTTGGCCAGTGACCCTGTCCCGGAGGAGCACGAAGAGTTCCTGGCGTTAACGTGGCAGGGTGGCTTTCTCGACGGCGCCGCGATTCATTTCAACGAGAATCTCAATGTGCTGATTGGTGGTCGAGGCACCGGCAAATCTACCGTCATCGAAAGCCTCCGTTATGTGTTGGGGCTCGAGCCTCTTGGCGAGGACGCCCGCAAGGCACACGAAGGCATTGTGCGCTATGTCCTGCGTAATGGCACCAAGATTTCACTCCTGGTGCGTGCTCATCGGCCCGCAAAGCGGGACTATCTGATCGAGAGGACGATTCCGAATCCACCGATAGTGCGTGATGAATCCGGTAATGTCCTGGAGGTATCGCCCACCGACATCATTCCACAGGTTGAGGTATATGGTCAGCATGAGATTTCCGAGCTGACGAAAAGCCGTGAAAAGCTCACGCGCCTGTTGGAACGATTCATTGACCGTGACACAAACCTAGCACAGCGCAAGAACGACTTGAAGGGAAAGCTCGAGCGCATACGGGCCAGGATTATCGAGGTGTGGAAAGAACAGAAGGGAATCGAGGATCGCCTTGCGACCCTTCCGGCACTCGAGGAGACACTTCGGCGCTTCAAGGAAGCGGGAGTAGAGGAGCGCCTGAAAGAACAAAGCCTGCTGGTGCAAGAGGAAAAGGTCCTTGAAACTGCTTTCGACCGCCTTGAACCATTCCGCGAAGTACTTGACCAGATGGAGCGCCATCTCCCCGTAGATCGCAGCTTTCTGTCAGCTGAAGCCTTGAAGGAGTTGCCGGGCAAAGAAGTATTGATGGAAGCGGATCAGGTTCTTGAGCGCTTCAACGAGGCCATGAATACCATCAGGGATCAGGTAGCAAAGGCCATCCAGGACGCCGAGGAGGGACTCGAATCAGCTAAGCGCAAATGGGAGGAACGAGAGAAGGCCGTCAAGGAACAGTACGAGAAGATCCTTCGGGAGTTGCAGAAGTCGAAGATTGACGGCGAGGAGTTTATTCAACTGCGTCGGCAAATTGAGGAGCTTCGCCCACTTCGAGAACGACAGGATGAGCTGGCGCAGAACGCGAAGGAATACCTATGTCAGCGCCGAAACCTGCTTGCGCAATGGGAGGACGTAAAGACGGAAGAATTCCGGGCACTGGAACGCGCAGCCAAGAAAGTTAATCGTAAATTAAGGAACCGCGTCAGGGTGACGGTTACCTTTGCCGGCAATCGAGAACCGTTGTGCAAGCTGCTTCGCGACGAAGTGAGGGGCCGCCTTTCCGAGGCACTGGACGTGCTGAGTCAGCGTAAGGACCTATCACTCGTTGATCTGGCCAACACAATCCGAGAGGGCAAGAATGCCCTATGTAAGAAGTATGGCCTTTCCCCGTCGCAAGCTGAGCGGCTTGCGCAAGTCGATCCAGACTTGGTTATGAAGATTGAGGAGCTGGACCTCCCTTCAACAACGACAGTTGAACTGAATGTGGCCCCGGAAGGCGAGGACGCCCAATGGCAAACTCTCGAAAAGTTGTCGACCGGCCAGAAGGCTACGGCGGTACTGCTGCTTTTGCTGCTGGAAGCCAATGCGCCGCTGGTAGTCGACCAGCCTGAGGACGATCTTGACAACCGGTTCATTACCAATGGCGTCGTTCCCAGGTTGAAAGAAGAAAAGCGGCGTCGCCAATTCATATTCGCCACTCACAACGCGAACATCCCCGTGCTTGGAGATGCCGAGTTGATCGTAGGTCTAACCGCCTCTGGCGAGGCAGGTCAAGGAAAGGCCAAGCTACCCAGCGAGCATATGGGTTCCATCGATACCCTGCTGGTGCGGGAGCTTGTTGAAGAGGTCCTTGAAGGAGGAAAGGATGCTTTCGAGATGCGGAGAAGGAAATATGGCTTTTGAAAGGCGGACATCGAGAGCCTTTCGTTGATGGGAGAAGTTGAACAACGATGACCCTGTCGGTGGAAAACAACAACTGGTACTACAGCCCCGAGCACGGGGAGCTCTGTCGGGTCATCGAGACCAAGACACTCTGGGGCGAGACCGTCTGCCGTGTCTGGCTGCCGGGCAAGGATGCTGTCGTGCAGTTGCCCGCCACGCGCCTCCGGCCTCCGCATGAAGCAGGAGTCGCCACCGTGGACGGGATCGCTTATCTCGCCGCCGCGGCGAGAGTCGCCGATGCGCTGACCCAGGACGTACTGCTTGCGCCCATCGAATCATCCGTCATCCCGTTGCCTCATCAGATTCGAGCGCTCTCCAGGGCCATTTCCAACGACCGTGTACGCTATCTCTTGGCAGACGAGGTGGGCCTCGGTAAGACCATCGAGGCAGGTCTCATCATGCGGGAGCTCAAGCTCCGGGGCCTGGTGAGGCGAACACTGGTGATCGCCCCGAAGGGCCTTGTGACTCAATGGGTCGCCGAAATGCGGCTCCATTTTAATGAGGAGTTTCAACTTCTTCTCCCCGATGACTGGAAGACGTTGCGCCGTATTTCGGCGGTTCCTGGTGCATGGTTCTTGGTTTCCGATTCAGAAAGACTCGAAACCCGGAGCTCGCAACGCACATCTTCGCTGCGCAACCCATTCCTCATGTTCCATCAGGTTGTGACACCGATGGATTCCGTCAAACCACCCGCAAATAGTAGCGGCCCGGCATGGGAGCGCTTCGAGGACCTGATCTCCGCCGGATGGGATCTGATCATCGTGGACGAGGCCCATCGCCTTGGTGGGAGCACAGACCAGGTGGCCCGTTACAAGCTCGGTCAGGGACTGGCCGAGGCAGCACCTTACCTCCTCTTGCTCTCCGCCACGCCGCACCAGGGCAAGACGGACCATTTTAGACGTCTGTTGTCCCTGCTGGACCCAGAAGCGTTTCCCAACGAAGAAACCATCTCAAAAGAACGGGTTCGGCCATACGTGATTCGCACAGAGAAACGTCACGCCATTGATGCGGAGGGCAAACTGCTTTTCAAACCACGACGCACGGAACTGGTACCGATCTCGTGGGAGGATCGCCACCGGGATCATCGACTGCTCTACGAGGCGGTCACCGAATACGTACGCGAAGGCTACAACCAGGCTATCGCTGAGAAGCGCACCTACATCGGATTCCTTATGATCTTGATGCAGCGTCTGGTGGTCTCCAGCACCCGCGCCATCCGCACTACGCTGGAGCGGCGCCTCGAAGCGCTCGAGACTCCCCAGGAACAGCTCACACTCTTTCCGCAGCTCAGCGAGGAGGACTGGGCTGAGCTGGACGGGCAGGAGCAGATGGACATGCTGCTCAAGACCCGGCTCAAGGCTCTGAAGAACGAACTGGACGAGGTGAAGATGCTTCTGGAAGCAGCCAAGCGCTGCGAAAGCCAGGGACCGGACGCTAAGGCCGAAGCACTCCTGGACTGGATCTACCGTCTCCAGGCTGAGGAAGGCGATCCGGATCTCAAAGTGCTGGTGTTTACTGAGTTTGTACCGACTCAAGAGATGCTATATGAGTTCCTGACCGAGCGAGGCTTTAAGGTGGTGTGCCTTAACGGTTCTATGAACTTGGAGGATCGAAAGAGGGCTCAGAAAGAATTTGCCAAAGATGCCCGTATCCTAATCTCGACGGACGCTGGTGGCGAAGGCCTCAACCTTCAGTTTTGTCATGTGGTCATAAACTACGATATTCCCTGGAACCCAATGCGTCTAGAACAACGCATTGGTCGGGTGGATCGTATCGGCCAGAACCATACAGTGCGTGCTGTTAACTTTGTGCTTGATGACTCAGTGGAACACCGTGTTTGCGAGATTCTGGAGGAAAAATTGTCCGTCATATTCAAAGAATTTGGCATCGACAAGACTGGGGACTGTAAGGGGCCACAAATTGCTTCCGTTTAATTAGTTGAAGGAGATGGTGGGAG